>DXFP01000063.1 GCA_019114385.1 Candidatus Ligilactobacillus excrementigallinarum
TTTATTAAGTAACTTAAGACACTTTGAAATTTTTGCTTGTTCATCTCTCTTTGGAATGGAAATAATGGTTCTTTCTATATCTGAATTGTATAACCTTTTTATTGTTGAACCTTCTGAAGCTTTCCAATGTACTCTTTGATAATAAATCTCTAAATATTTATTTAAGGCCAAATGATTATCGTTATCTATCCATACAATATTTGAATCTTGAAAATACGCATTTTCGCCATTATATACAACTGTTCTTCCCAAAGTTCCTGAGGCAGAAATTAAAATATCTCCTACTTGAGGAAAAGAAAATCTTTCTTTATATTCTTCATATAATTCTCGGGAAATAAAAGAATCGGCCTTTTTACCAAATGTACCAATCTTATAAAACGGAATTTCTCCTTTATTAGAAGTTTGGCTTCTATAAATTCTTTTACAACTTCGAATTTTTCCAATTTTCCCTAACTGTCGCTGCTCCCAATCATCCGTAAACCCTTTAAAACGCAGTATTGGCGCCCTTCTCTGCTCTTTTTTATCTGTTTTAGCCATTATTTAAACGCCTCCTTAATTGCTTCAATGATGTCTTTTGACTCATCAGTCACCTGTAATTCATCAACCATTGATAAGAATTCACTTTCGGTTTCCTTAATTTTTTTGTTAATATCTTGAAGTTCTTGAGATACTTTCTTAATATCAACGGGGGGCTCTTCTTCAAAAGTATCTACATAGCGTGGAATGTTGAGATTAAAGTCATTCTCTTCAATTTCATCTAAAGTAGCAACATGAGCAAATTTGTCAATATCCTTTCGCTCTGAATATGCCTTAATAATCTTGTCGATATCTTCATCACGTAATGTGTTTTGGTTCTTTCCTTTTTCAAAATTCTTACTTGCATCAATGAATAGGATATCTTTACGTTCACGTTTCTTTTTCAGCACTAAAATAACTGTTGGAATTGAAGTATTGTAGAATAAATTTGCAGGCATTCCAATTACAGCATCCAGCTGATTCTTTTCAATTAAAGCTTGCCGAATCTTACCTTCCTTAGCACCACGGAATAAGACACCATGTGGCAAAATAATTGCCATTGTTCCATCACTCTTTAAATGATAAAGGCCATGCAATAAGAAAGAATAATCGGCTTTTGTCTTAGGAGCTAATGCGCCATATGGCTTAAAACGTGGATCTTTTAATTTATTTTCATTATTGTCCCAATGAGCTGAATATGGTGGATTTTCAACAACCGCATTGAACATACGTGGATGATCAATACCTTGTGAATCAGGTCCATCTGGCCAATCCATTTCCAAACTATCAGCATTCTTTAAAGTCATATTTTGATATTCTACATCATGCATCATTAAGTTCATTCGAGCAAGATTATAAGTCGTAGTATTTAATTCTTGACCATAAAAATTAACTGTTTTATTAGAGTTTTTCTTTTCAACCTCACCATCTACCGTTAACAATAAAGAGCCAGATCCCATCGCTGGGTCATAGACAGAAAAATCCTTATCATTATTCATTTCTATAGTAACTAACTTAGCCAAGACTTTTGACACTTGATGCGGCGTATAAAATTCTCCAGCTTTTTTACCTGAATTTCCTGCAAATTCGGCAATTAAATATTCATAAACATCACCTAAAATATCATGTCCCTCTTCATCTTGATAAGTAAAATGGTCCACCAATTCAACAATTTTTGTTAATGATTTTGCTCGTGATGTTGTATTATTTCCTAACCGACTATTTCCTAAATTTACATCATCAAAAATACCGCGAAAATCTCTTTCTGAATTAGGATTTAACTTTGCGTTTTCATTAAAATGATCAAACATTTGCTGAAAATCAGATGGTGCAATCGTACTTTCGGCAACCTTTTGTGTAATTGTTGCCCAAGTATCTTCCGGAGCAATTGCATATCCTAATGTACTTGAAATATCTTCAAGATAATCATTCACTTCATCTCCTGGAATTGTGCGATATGCATCATTAATCGATTCATCGTCTTCAACTTCTACCAATTCTTGATCAGCAATATATTTCTCTTGATGTTCTGAAAGATAACGGTAAAACATGAATCCTAAAATATAATTTCGATATTCACTTGCATCCATGTTTCCTCGTAATTCATTTGCCATTGCCCAAATTTCATTTGTTACATTTCTAACTTGTTCTTCTCTTGAAGTTACCATTATTTATTCCACGCTCCTAATACTTTTTCTTTATATCATCTGCAAATTCTGTAATTGCTTGTCTTAAACTATTACGATACTTAATTTTTGATTTTGAACGAATTTCTTTATCTTCTGCATCTGTACTATAAACAGCTGATGCCTCTTTAATAATATCTTTAAGTTCTCCCCCATTATTCATGTCATCTGCACCTTCTACATGATTATCTATTACTTCATTTAATAGATGCGAATCACTGATATCAATTAATCCCCATTTTTTCTTAAATTGTAAAATGTCTTCTCGTTGACTTTGATCAGCGTTATTTAAAATTAACTCTTTAATATCATTTGATGAAATTGGATAAACATTAATTACTACAGTTCCATCCTTAAGTTTTTCATTAAAGTTGTTAATTTGATTAGCATACTTACGGTCTGGTAATTGACTAACAATTTTATCAATTTCTTCCTTAGCCTCTTTAGCTGCATCTTCATCTCCTTCATGCAACTTATTAACATATTTTGCAATCAATTCTTGAAGATAATCATAGTTAATTTCAATATCCTTTACATGTTCCATTTCAAGTGAAACTTCAATTGGATCAATATGCCGCTTATTAGCAATTGATTCTTTCAAATCATTAGCTAAAACAGTCGTTAAACGTTCTTCATCATCAACATTTAAACCAATTTCACCTAACATTATTTCAGGATGATCTTCATCATATTTGTCATCTTGTTTTACTTGAGACATTAAATTATTATATTTTCGTAACAAGGAAAGCATTTGATTTTCATGTTCTAAACTATCAGGCACCCGAGTAAAACCTTCAGTTAACCGCTGTAATGATTCAACAATTGGTTTTAATTTACTTAAAAGTGCATCATATGGAAGTGCTACTACACCAGTATTATTACCTTCTGCATCTGTTCCATCAATAAGAGATTTCTGCACATTTGCTGAATTTCGATCTGCATAAATTTCCAATGCATCATTCATTAATTTTTCTGAATGATGTGGCCACCTAAAGTTGACGACTCTTCCAAATGGCTTAGTTTGCATATTATGAATTCGATTTGTTCTTGAATACGCTTGAATCAAATTAGCACCTTTTAACGTCCGATCAACATACAAAGTATTCAATTCAGGCGCATTAAAACCTGTTAATAATTGATCAACTACAATTACAAGGTCTAAATATTTCCCATCATCAGCAGTTTTATTTAAACGAGAGACTACATCAGCGGTGTATTCTTTAGTTGATTGCATATCAAATTTGGTACCAAACGTATCATTATAATTGTTCATTGCTTCACAAAGATCATTATTAGTATCGTATTGGTTTTTACTATTGGAAGTATCCATACTGAATGTAATAGCCACCTTCAAAGGTTGTTGCATTTTTTTTATTTGCTTTAAAAATTCACGATAATACATCATTGCCATTGGAGTAGATGCTTTGCCTCCGCCTACATGAGTAGTAAATAATGCATTATATCGTCGATGAGATGATCGTTTACCCCAATTACTAATAATATTGTCTACAACTAACTCTACATGTTTTTGGTTCATATCATATACACTTGATGAAACCGTATCATCCATCTCTTCATTTGGCAGATGTTTTATATAATTTTTAATATCATCAGCTGTCCAAGATTGATGTTTTTCACTAAAATATGCAGGTAAATATTCTTCACGTAAGACTCGTTCTGACAAAGTTGTTTCAAAATCGACCTTGAAACCTAAAACATTTTTATCCTTAATTGCATCACGAATTGTATACCGATGTAATGGTTCTCCAAACACTTTAGCAGTAGTTATCTTTTTACTATCTTTTGCATCAGTATCTTCAGCAAAAATCGGAGTTCCGGTATATCCAATCCATCCTGAATTTGGAAACGCCTTTTTAATTCTTTGAATCATATCTCCAGATGTTGAGCGGTGAGCTTCGTCAACAATAAATACCACATGCTTGTCATATGTAAATGATTCTCTTCCTGAAACTAATCGGTCTAATTTTTGCGTTGAAGTTACAATAATCCCACTTTTCTTCTCACGTAATCTATGAGAAAGAACACCTATGTTAGCAGTATCCATAATAACACCGTCTTTTCCATCACTATCAGGATCGTATGCATTATATTCATCTACAGTCTGATTCGTTAATGCAATTCGGTCTACTAAAAAGACCACTTTATCAACATTTGGTAAACGTTGTGCTAACCATGCCGTTTTAAAAGAAGTAATTGTTTTACCTGATCCAGTTGTATGCCAAATGTATCCTAACTCTTGTGAATCCATTTCAAAATCATGCATCCGAATTTTTTCAATAACCTTTTTAGTAGCATATACTTGATAAGGCCGCATAACTTTAATCATTTGATGATTCTTTGTACCATCTAAAATCATATAATTAGTTGCCATCTGATGGGCCATTGGAATCGACAAAAATTGATTTGCAAATACTTTCCAATCTAAAACCGGTGTATTATCTTCATTTTGCCATCTAAATGCAAAATCAATATTAAACTGATCACTAGTTGTATTTGCCATATAACGCACATCATGTGGTGTTATTGAAACTAAAATCTGAACAGTTGAAAAAATATCAGTATACTGTTGTTCAGCAATGTACTGGTGTATTTGATTTAATGCTTCTCGTGCATCATGTCCATCTGCTTTTTCTTCAATTTGAATAATGGGTAAACCGTTAATTAACAAAGTTGTATCAAATCTTCGTTCCTGCCTTCCGGTTACTTTAGCTGGCCGTTGAATTTGGTTAACAATTTGATAAACTGTATTTCCAGCACCAATTTCATCTTGATCAAAAACATTTAAATAAACATGCTCACCTTCATCTAAATCAACTTCTATTTGAGAAACGCCATTTAATCCATATAAGAATTTTCCTGCTTCATATGGTGTATTTAGCTTATTAATCTCATTTTTAACTTGATTAAATTCAGATTCTGATAATGGTTTTAATAAGACATCAGCATTATTTTGTTCAAGAATATGCTTAAAATTATTCCATAATTCATCTGTTGTTTTAATTTCTTCAATGTACTCCCACTGTTTCTCGCCACCTAAGTTTTCAAGATAGCTAATTAATCTTTTTTCAAATTCTAGTTCATTCTTCTGTATCATAATATCCTCTCCAGCTAATATTTAATCCTATAATATTTTACCAAATATTTTCGCTTTACTCGAGAATTAATAATAGATCTTAGCTAATATAATACTTGCAAAAATACTTATACCCTTTTCCCTGCATCTCATTCAAATCATTCAACATAGACATACTCATTTTATCTAAAAGATTTAATTTTTCTTACGTTAGGATTTCATACTCTTTTAACGATTGATAATAATTTCCAATCTTTTTCTGTGCTTCAATTGGAGGTAACTTAAGATTTAAATTCAATACATCTCTAAGCTTAATTGTTTTAATTAAATTACCTTCCAAAATATTATGAACTTGCTTTTGAATTAACTTTGAACCGTTAAACACAAATAACAGATAATTTAAATCAACGATATCAGTATTTTTTGGTACAATTTTTAAAAAGCGCTGTGCATAAACTTTTCCAGCATTTTCACTTGAAACAATCGCCAAATTAAAATCATGTAATTTAATAATCAGATTCCCTTGTTGCAGGGTTGCTTCAGATAAACTATCATTAATTGACGTTTTTGAATATTCAAAAGAATGATCTAAATCATAATTAAAATCAGCAATTGTATATGATTTTGCTTGTTGTTTCTTTAATTCCTAGAATTTAATTCAGATTTAATTAAGATAATCTTGTTAAATTTCATTATTTCTCCTCACTTCTTTTATGAACTTTTAACAGCAAAAAAATAACTCCACCCATAAGTGAAGTTACAAATTCTATAAATTGACTGCTATCCAATTTCACTTGCCACCTGTTCAAATTTCTTAAAATCCCGTGCATCTCCTACATAACTAGGATTAATAACTAGTGGCTGATTATCATCAGTTAAATAAATCCGAATTAAACAAGCGTGAACATTTACTGAGAGCAATGTTTGTTTAGAATTGCTTACATCTTCTGTTTCAGTAACTACTTTGATTTTTCTAATCTGCGATAGTTTAATCTTACGGTTTTCAAAAGCATGATTATACTGCAACTGACCATTTTTAATTTTTAAATATGGTTGATTAATTTTAATCAGGTATGGCAAACAATAGATAATCCAAAAAATTCCTAAAATTAAAATCAATAAAGCAAATCCACCTGAATCAGCAGCAATACTTACAACTCCCAAAATAATCAAAAAGATTGACGCTAAGACATATGAGATAACTTTTGCCTTACTAATTCGAATCTCGACATTTAATTGTTGATTGTTCTTCATCACTAAGGCCTCCCTTGAAAAATATTCTTACTCAGTTGGTTTCTAGATTTACTCGCTATTTCTTGATTTTTAATTTTGTCAATTGATTCTCCAATATGAATAAAAGTGCCGTCACATCATAAATATGAACTTCTTTATCTGTCATTTCATCGCCATAAAATTCATCATCAGAATAATTTTTAATGACTAAAAATACTCCTCTTTCATAATCTGATGCTTTAATCGCTACATAAATCTAATCAGTAGTAGGCAACTACATACTTACCTAGCAACTGCTGCAAATAACATGTTTTTATCAATATACCTGGTTCGTAATCGTTTCTACCATCACTAGCAATAGGCATTGTAACCTTTCTCTCTTCATGCTTCAAATTAACGCAATCGTGTCTGTGATTTGCTTAATGTATTGCGCATTCCATTAATCATATCATGTACTACCTTGATTGGATCATTGATAATCTTTTTCATTTTAATTATCTTCTTCTACATCTCTATTGTATATAAAACAATTTCAAATTGCTATAAACAAGTTTTTGCAAGGTGAAAATATTTATTGACAAAATTTTTAATCATTAATCTCTACTTTAATCGGCATATGATCGCTTAAACTTAACCACTTATTCAAATTACCAATTTCAAATTCTCTCATTTTATTTAGATTACAATAGCAGTAGTCAATATAATATGAGCGATCAACATGTCGATAAAGGTAAAATGTTGCTTGTACTTCTTCTCCCTGCTTTTCATGATTTAAATAATGATACGCAGAATAAAGCCCGTACTTCTCTAGATTTTCATTTAAAACTGTTTGTGTCCGATTTCCATGCTTTTTATCCCAAATTACGTTGCTGTTGAAATCACCAATTATAATTGGACTTTTTGTAAGCATTTTTTGATAAATTGAAAAATATACAACTAAATCTTCAACGTATCTCATACATGCCCAAATACCGAAAAAATTTTCATTTCCAAATTTGAACGGTAATATATAACGTAAATAATGATTATCAATTTCAATCATCTCAAGTTTTTTATTTTTTCTTGCAAAAACGCCTAATCCTTTATTTTTATTATCGCCAATCCATAAATAATTTTGAGCAAATTTTTGATATTCTTTATTTTTAGTTCTCGCTGGATCTTCACATTCTTGGATTACATATAAATCAGCATGATAATATTCATCTAAAATTTTAAATTTTTCTCGAAACTTCATTCCTGCATTCCAACTAACAATCTTCATCTAATAAATCCTCCAATATATTTATTCATAAATAAAATTAATCTTTCGATTAGCTTATACTTACGCAGTCTTATTAAAATTTTCCAGTTTTACTATATTATAAGCTGTTTGCAAAGTTCTACTATCTAGCGTAATCAATCCATATTATTAACATCTAAAGTTAAAATTTTTAGATTTTACTATTCTGCTATATTCAAGTCATCATACTTCATTTTTATTAAAAAAAGCGAATTTAGTTTAAACAAAAAAAGTCGCACTCCGTCGAGTGCGACTTCTGTATCACTATTCTTAGTCTCAACGTCTTGCGACTAATTCTAATGAAATTTCTAATATTTTTAGAACTCTATCTTAAAGAGTACTTGAAGCACCACGGTAGATTGCGCCACGACGGCTATCTACTGTAACTGTTTCACCATCTTTGATAGCTTCTGTTGCGTTTTCAGCACCAACAACTACAGGAATGCCCATTGAGATACCTACAACTGCAGCGTGTGATGTTAAACCACCGTTTTCAACAACTAAAGCTGATGCTTTTTCAATTGCTGGTAAGTAGTCTTTGTCAGTTGTCTTTGTAACTAAAACGCAACCTTCTTCAGCTTTTTTATTAGCTTCGTCAGCTGATGTAGCAATTACTGCTTTACCAATAACTGTTTCTTCGCCAACACCTTGACCGTTAACTAATGCTGAACCAACTAATTGGATCTTCATGATGTTTGTTGTACCTTTTTCACCAACAGGAACACCAGCAACGACTAAGACCAAGTCGCCTTCCTTAGCAAAGCCAACCTTCTTAGCTTCTTCTGTAGCTAATTCAAACATTTCGTCTGTTGAAGCTGGTTTTTCAGCAACTACAGGGTGAACACCCCAGTTGATTGTTAAGCCGCCACGTGTCTTTTCATCAAATGTAACAGCCAAGATGTCTGCATCTGGACGATACTTAGAAATCATACGAGCTGTGTAACCTGATTCTGTAGCAGCAACGATTGTCTTGATGTTCAAGTTATTAGCAGCTTCTGCAGCAGCATGACCAATAGCTTCTGTAACATCAGTCTTATCGAATGTGTTGATTGCAAAATTCTTGTATTGACGCAATGCGTTTTCAGCCTTAACGTCGATACGTGCCATTGTAGCAACTGCTTCTACAGGGTAGTCACCGTTTGCTGATTCACCTGAAAGCATTGTTGCGTCTGTACCATCAAATACAGCGTTAGCAACGTCTGATGCTTCGGCACGTGTTGGACGTGGGTTTTCGATCATTGAGTCAAGCATTTGTGTAGCTGTGATAACTGGCTTACCTACAGCGTTACACTTCTTGATTAATGACTTTTGTACCAAAGGAACATTTTCAGGTGGAATTTCAACCCCCATGTCACCACGAGCAATCATCAAACCATCTGAAACCTTCAAGATTTCATCAAAGTTGTCAATACCTT
>DXFP01000064.1 GCA_019114385.1 Candidatus Ligilactobacillus excrementigallinarum
TTTATGTAAAAGAAATTGATGGCAAAGATGGCATTGATTTAAAAAAAGAAAATGAAAAATAATAACTAGGTAAAAATATTGACCATTTAATTGACTCCAGAGAGGGCAAAACGGTTGGTATTCTGTTTTGAATACACAAAAACTAACCATATTTAGCAACCTATCTGGAATCAGATGGGTTGCTTTTTTATATAAATTTTATTAAAGGGGAAGTAATTTATGAAAAACATTGCTTTAGATAATTTTGTTTCAGTAGAAGACTTAACGAATGAACAAGTAATTGACTTAATTCAAAATGCAGAAGATTTTAAGGTTGGAAAACGAAATATTACTTTGAAGAAACCCGTATATGCTTCCAATTTGTTTTTTGAAAGCTCAACTCGGACGCATACAAGTTTTGAAATGGCAGAAAGAAAATTAGGAATTCAAGTGATTTCTTTTGATCCAGAACATAGTTCGATAAACAAAGGTGAAACATTATATGATACTTTGTTAACGTTGGAAGCTTTAGGAGTTAACTTTTGTGTCGTTCGACATTCGCAAAATGAATATTACAACTCATTAATTAATTTAAAGGAAGACCAACATTTACATATGCCAATTTTAAATGGCGGTGATGGTAGTGGCCAACATCCTTCCCAATGTATGTTGGATTTAATGACAATTTACGAAGAATTTGGCCATTTTGATAATTTAAAAATCGCTATTGTAGGTGATATTACTAGTTCAAGAGTGGCACGCAGCAATATGCAACTATTACATCAACTAGGTGCGAACATCTACTTTGCAGGTCCGGATTACTGGTATGATGACAAATTTGAAAAATATGGAAAACATTGCAAGATAGATGAGATTATCGATCAAGTGGATGCAGTTATGCTCTTACGTGTTCAACATGAACGACATGACGCTGATCAAAATGAAAGTCGATTTTCAGCACTTGAATATCATGAAAAATATGGATTAACAAATGCACGTTACAAACAAATGCAATCTGATGCAATCATTATGCATCCAGGTCCAATCAATCGTGATGTTGAATTGTCATCTAATTTAGTTGAAGCATCAAAGTCAAGATTTGTTCAACAAATGAGAAATGGGGTATTTATGCGGATGGCAATGATTGAAGCAGTATTACGCGGTAATCACCTTGGGGGATTAGAATAATGAGTGTTTTATTAAAAAATGGATTTGTTTACCAGACAAATGTATTTAAAAAAGCTGATATTTTAGTGGAAGGTGAGCAAATTAAGGCCATTGGAAATTTAGATTTCATATCAAAAGATGTTGATGAAATTGATTTATCAGGTAAGTATATTGTTCCAGGATTAATTGATGTTCACGTTCATTATCGTGATCCGGGATTGACATATAAAGAAGATGTTCATTCAGGATCAATGGCAGCGGCACATGGCGGATTTACAACAGTTTGTGCAATGGCTAATGTTGATCCAGTACCAAATAGCCTTGAATTAATTAAGAAAATGATGAACTATAACAAAACAGCTGGAGTTGTACATATTAAACAGTTTGCACCAATTACTGAAGATTTAACTTCAGATAAATTAATTGATTATCAAGCAATGCAGGAAGCAGGAGTATGCGGATTTAGTAATGATGGTTACGGTATTCAAAAGGGGAAAACAATGTTTGATGCAATGAGAGGTATCAGAGAAACCGGATTACCATTGGCTGAACATGTTGAGGATGATTCATTAAAATTTAATGGTGTAATGAATGCAGGTCAAAGAGCGGGGAAATTAGGATTACAGGGGATTCCAGGAGTTTGTGAATCATCACAACTTGCACGGGATTTGCTTTTGGCAAAACAAACTGGGGTTCATTATCACGTTTGCCACGTCTCAACTAAAGAGAGTGTGGCAATGATTAGAATCGCAAAACAAATGGGGATAAATGTAACTTGTGAAGTAGCGCCACACCATCTGCTTTTAAATGAAGAAATGATTACCAAAGATGATGCGGATTATAAGATGAATCCGCCATTGAGAACTAAAGAAGACCAAGAAGCTTTAATTGAAGGATTAAAAGATGGCACAATTGATTTAATTGCAACTGATCATGCTCCCCATGCAAGTTTTGAGAAACAACATGGGATGAAAGAAGGGGCATTTGGAATTACGGGAAGTGAAACGGCATTTGCAAGTTTGTATACAAAATTTGTAAAGTCAGATGTATTTAAACTTTCACAATTGATTAATTGGTTAACAGTAAAACCAGCGAATGTATATCATTTATCTGAAGCCGGGATGCTTAAGATTGGTGACCAGGCTGATTTAACAGTTTTTGATTTGAATCAGTCATTTAAATTAGGTGAAGACGATTTTTATTCAAAAGGAAAAAATACTCCCTTTATAAATCAGGAATTTTATGGGAAAACGATATTAACAATGGTTTCTGGGAAAATTGTCTATCATGCTGAAGGAGAGAATTAGAATTGAAACGTTATTTGGTGCTTGAAGACGGGAATGTATTTGAAGGTGAGGCATTTGGATCAAAACAAATTGCTACTGGAGAAGTTGTTTTTTCAACTGGGATGACAGGTTATCAAGAAGCAATTACTGATCAATCATACGCAAATCAAATTCTAGTATTTACAAACCCATTAATTGGAAATTATGGAGTTAATTTAGATGATTATGAATCGTTACAACCGAAGTGCAGAGGAGTAGTTTGTCGAGAATTAGCCAGGGTTTCAAGCAGTTGGAGAAAACAAGATACTTTAGATCATTTTCTAAAACAAAATTCAATTCCGGGAATTAGTGGAATTGATACTCGAAAATTAACTAGAATAATTCGTAGTCACGGAACAATGAAAGGTTGCTTAGTAAACTCGATTGAAGATAAAAATCATACTATTGAACAACTAAAAGCCACAGTATTAACAGATCAGTTAGTTGATCAAGTTTCAACCCAACAACCATATCCTAATCCAGGTACAAACCGGAATATTGTAGTTGTTGATTTTGGAGCAAAACATAGTATTTTAAGAGAATTAAGTAAAAGAAATTGTAATACAATTGTTGTTCCATATACTACAACTGCAGATGAAATTTTGAAATTGCATCCAGATGGTGTGCTGCTTTCAAATGGACCCGGAGATCCTGAAAGTTTACCAAATGCAATTCAAATGATTAAAGAAATCTTAGGTAAATTACCAATTATGGGAATTTGCTTAGGACATCAATTATTATGTTTAGCATGTGGAGCGCAAACATTTAAGATGAAATTTGGTCATCGTGGTTTTAATCATCCTGTTCGGGAAATTGCAACCGGCGAGATTATGTTTACTTCGCAAAATCATGGTTATGCAGTCAATCCTGAATCATTAAAAGATACGAATTTGATGATAACCCATCTTGAAATAAACGATCAAACTGTTGAAGGAGTAAAACATCGGAATTATCCTGCTTTTTCTGTACAATTTCATCCAGACGCAGCTCCTGGACCACATGATGCAGATAACTTATATGGTGATTTTATGCAAATGATCGATTCAAGAAAGGAAGAATTCTAATGCCTAGAAGAACAGATATACAAAAAATTATGGTACTAGGTTCAGGGCCAATCATTATTGGACAAGCTGCAGAATTTGATTATTCAGGTACGCAAGCTTGCTTGGCTTTAAAAGAAGAAGGATATAAAGTTATTTTAGTAAATTCTAATCCAGCAACGATTATGACGGATAACGAGATTGCTGATCAAGTTTATCTTGAACCATTAACTTGTGAATCAGTGTCGCGGATAATTCGCAAAGAACAACCGGATGCATTATTACCAACATTAGGCGGTCAAATTGGTTTAAATCTTGCAGTCGAATTAGATGAATCAGGAATTCTGGATGAGTATCATATTGTAGTTTTAGGAACTGCATTAAAATCAATTGATGAGGCTGAAGATCGTGAAAAATTTAAGGAACTGATGAAAAGGCTGAACGAACCTGTACCACCATCTCAAACAGTAAATTCTGTTGAATCAGCTTTATCTTATGCAGAACAAGTTGGCTATCCAGTGATTGTGCGTCCAGCGTTTACAATGGGTGGCACCGGTGGTGGAATTTGTAAGAATAAAACAGAATTAGAACAGATAGTTGCTAATGGGCTGGATTTATCACCTGCAACACAATGTTTAATTGAAAAATCAATTGCTGGATTTAAAGAAATTGAATTTGAAGTTATGCGCGATGCTGCAGATAATGCAATGGTAGTTTGTGCAATGGAAAATATTGATCCTGTTGGAATTCATACTGGGGATTCGATTGTAGTTGCCCCCACTCAAACACTTTCTGATCGTGAATATCAAATGTTGAGAGATTGTTCTTTGAAATTGATTCGAGCATTAAAAATTGAAGGTGGTTGTAACGTACAATTAGCATTAGATCCTAAAAGTTATCAATACTATGTAATTGAAGTTAATCCACGTGTTTCACGTTCGTCAGCATTAGCATCAAAGGCAACAGGTTATCCAATTGCGAAGTTTGCGGCCAAAATTGCAATTGGAATGACATTAGATGAAATAAAAAATCCGGTTACCGGAACTACTTTTGCAGAATTCGAACCTGCGCTTGATTATGTAGTAACTAAAATTCCGCGGTGGCCATTTGATAAATTTAAAGATGGTGATCGTCATTTAGGAAGCCAAATGAAGGCTACTGGAGAAGTAATGGCTTTGGGAAGAAATTTAGAAGAAGCATTGCAAAAAGCGGTTCGTTCTCTAGAAATTAATGAGTCAGATTTAATTTCAGATTATTGTAAGCATGTTTCAGATGAAGAAATTGAAAAGCAATTGGTTCAACCTCAGGATAATCGATTATTTTATATTGCAGAGGCTTTTCGTAGAAATTATACGCTTGAAGATGTGCATGAATTAACTCAGATTGATTGCTATTTTTTAGATATTATTAAACATATTATTGAAATTGAAAAACAGCTTGAGGAAAACGTTGGAGATGCTCAACTATTGAAAATTGCCAAACGTTATGGATTTAGTGATCAGACAATTGGAAAATTATGGCATCAATCAACAAATGAAATTCGAAGTTTAAGACAAACTGAGAAAATTTTGCCAGTCTATAAGATGGTAGATACGTGTGCAGCAGAATTTGAATCGGCAACTCCATATTTTTATAGTACATATGATGAAGAAAATGAAAGTCAAAAGTCTAAAAAGAAGTCAATTTTAGTAATTGGTTCAGGTCCAATTAGAATTGGTCAAGGAGTTGAATTTGATTATGCTACGGTTCATTGTGTAAAAGCTATTCAAAAAGCTGGATATGAGGCAATTGTAATGAATTCTAATCCTGAAACAGTTTCTACGGATTTTTCAGTTTCGAATAAATTATATTTTGAACCTTTAGCGCTTGAAGATGTGTTAAATGTTGTAGATTTAGAACAACCAGAAGGAGTAATTTTACAATTCGGCGGCCAAACAGCAATTAATTTAGCAGCAGGATTACAAAAAAATGGTGTTCGAATTTTGGGAACGCAAGTTGAAGACATGAATCGGGCAGAAGATCGTAAATTATTTAATGAAGTAATTCAGAAGTTGAATTTGAATCAAGCTCAAGGAATAACCGTTAATAGTAAAAATGATGTTCGAAAAGCAGCTCATCGTTTAGGTTATCCTGTACTTGTACGTCCAAGCTATGTTCTTGGAGGACAAGCAATGAAAATTATTTACTCAGATTCTGAATTAGATAATTATTTAAAAAATCATCTTCCTCAACAAGAAGATCATCCAATTTTGATTGATAAATATTTACAAGGTAAAGAATGTGAAATTGATGCAATTTGTGATGGGAAAAATATTTTGATTCCTGGGATTATGGAGCATATTGAAGAAGCAGGAATTCACTCTGGCGATTCAATGGCTGTTTATCCTCCTCAAACACTTTCAACTGAAATTCAAAAGAAAATTGTGGATGCAGCACAAAAACTAGCACTTGAATTACATTTTGTGGGAATTATGAATATTCAATTTATTATTCATCAAAATCAAGTCTATGTATTAGAAGTTAATCCCCGTGCAAGTCGAACGGTTCCTTTTTTAAGTAAGATTACAGGAATAAATATGACGCAAGTGGCCACAAATGCTATTTTAGGCAAATCAATTATTGCTCAAGGTTTTAAACCAGGATTGCAATCTGAAAAAACGAGTATTCATGTTAAGGCACCAGTATTTTCATTCAATAAGTTAGCTTCTGTAGATAGTTTCCTAACTCCAGAAATGAAATCGACGGGCGAAGTAATGGGTAGTGACCGAACATATGCCAAGGCACTGTCAAAGGCTTTTGTTGCTGCTGGAGTGGATTTGCCAAGTACAGGGAAAGTTGTATTGATTGCCAAGCATGATTTGGAAACTTTAAAGATTGCCCAATGTTTTACAAACTTAGGATTTAAAATTTATTCAGACAAAGAAACTGTAACTTATTTAACTCAAAATAATATAAATTGCACTCAAGTTTCGCTTAAACGTTTTATGTTAAGCCGAAATGCAAATTTAGTAATCGACACAGTGAAAATGGGAAATGTTGATGGCTTTGAAAATCAAGAAATTCGTCAATTAGCAATTCAACATAATATTCCACTTTTGACAAATTTAAATACTGTTAAAGCATTATTAACTCAGATGGAAGACCAAACATTTATTACAAATGCCATTTGATAATGAAAAGGAGAATATATAATGAATAATCGTCTTGAAGTAGAAATTCCAGGATTAAAGATGAAAAATCCATTAATGCCAGGAAGTGGAACTTTTGGATTTGGTGATACAGATAGAGCTAAAGCAGTGAATTTGAATCAATTAGGTGCATTAGTAATTAAGACAACTACTCCAGAAAAGCGAGTGGGAAATCCAGATCCCAAAATTGCACTTGTTCCTGATGGAGTATTAAACTCGGTTGGACTTACTAATCCAGGTGTAGATGTTGTTGTATCAGAAAAATTACCAAAATTAAGAGCACAATATCCTGATTTACCAATGGTGGGAAGTATTGGCGGAGCAAGTATTAACGACTATCTTGAAGTAGCAGAAAAATTAGCTAATTCAAGGATGCTAAATGCATTAGAATTAAATATTTCATGTCCAAATATTCAAGCAGGCGGAATGTCATTTGGAACTGATCCTAAACAGGTAGAATTAATTACTAAAAAAGTTAAGTCAGTTACTAATGATTTACCAGTTTATGTTAAATTAACGCCAAATGTTACTAATATTGTAGAAATCGCAAAGGCCGCCGAAAGTGCGTGTGCAGATGGCTTAAGCATGATTAATACTGTTTTAGGAATGCATATTGACATTGAAACTCGAAAACCAGTGCTTGGAAATAAAATGGGTGGATTTTCAGGAAAAGCAATTAAACCAATTGCAATTCGAATGATTTATCAAGTTGCACATGCGGTTGATCTTCCAATTATTGGAATGGGAGGCGTTTCAACTCCAGATGATGTAATTGAGATGTTCTTAGCTGGTGCAAGTGCAGTAGGTATTGGTGCAGCTCATTTTCAAGATGCTAAAATTATTCCTCATATTGCAGAAAAATTGACTCAAACGATGGATAAATTGGGAATTAAAAGTTTAACTGACTTACGAAAAGAAGTGAAAGAGGCGTTTAAGAATGAAAATTAATGAACCGATTATTGCTTTGGATTTTCCAAATCAAACAGAAACATTTGATTTTTTAGATGAATTTCCTCGAGACTTGCATTTATTTGTTAAGGTTGGGATGGAGTTATTTTATAGCGAAGGCCAGGATTTAATCAAAAAATTAAAGGAACGCGGATATTCTGTATTTTTAGATTTGAAATGTCATGATATTCCACATACAGTTGAAAGAGCAATGCAAGTGATTGGAAAATTGAATGTTGATTTAACAACAATTCATGCTGCGGGAGGATCAGAAATGATGCGTGCGGCCAAAGAAGGATTATTAAAATCAGGAGCAAAAACTAAAATTTTAGCGATTACCCAATTAACATCAATTACCTCCCAAATGTTAAAACAACAGCAATTAGTAGAAGTTTCATTAAAAGAAAGTGTGTTGAATTATGCACGATTAGCTCAGCAAAATGGAATTGATGGAGTTGTTTGTTCTGCGCAAGAAGCAAGTTATCTGTATGAAAAATGCGGAGCTGATTTTTTGAAAATTACTCCAGGAATTCGATTAACAGGTGATGCAATTGGTGATCAAAAACGAGTAATGACGCCAAGAAAAGCAGCACAACAACATTCAAATGGTATTGTTGTCGGACGTTCAATTACACAGGTAAAAGATAGATTATCAGCATATGAATTAATAAAAAAAGAATGGATGGGGAAATAAAATGAAAAAAATTGCAAAATATTTATTGGAAATTGAAGCTGTAAAACTTTCACCAACTAAACCATTTACATGGGCAAGTGGATTAAAGAGTCCGATTTATTGTGATAATCGATTAACAATTAGCTATCCTGTGATTCGAACAGCAATTGCAAGAGGTTTAGCTGAAATAATCAAGAGTAAATTTCCTGAAGTTGAAGCAATTGGTGGAGTGGCAACTGCTGGAATTCCACATGCCGCATGGGTTGCTGATTTGCTTGACTTGCCGCTTTTTTATGTGCGGTCAAAACCTAAGAATCATGGACGTGGAAAACAAATTGAAGGTGCTATCAATTCTGGAACAAAAGTGATTTTAATTGATGACTTATTATCTACTGGAGGAAGTGTTTTGAAAGCGGTCGATGCGGCTAAAAAAGAAAAGTTAGATGTAATCGGAGTGGGTGCAATTTTTAGTTATCAACTAGACGAATTAACACGTAATTTTAAAAAATATAATTTGGAATTTGATACAGTTACGAACTACTCAGAGTTAATTGAAGCGGCATTGGAGATGGAAAAAATTTCACCAGCACAATTGGAAGTTTTAAAAACATGGCGAAATAATCCTGAAAAATGGAGTAAGACATTTTAAAATTCTTGACATATTGCTATAATTATCGTGTTTAAGACTATTTTATGGAGGGTATAATATGGTTGAACATGATGAATTACATCAACATCATCGCCACCATCATCATCACCGTCATCATAAAAATGGGCGCAAGATGAGTTGGAGTAAAAAGTTAGGAATAATATTAGGGATTTTTCTTTTAGTTGATGCCTTAGCAATTGCAAAAATGTATTGGGATGCCAAAGGTGCATTAAAAAATACATATCAAGGTGTAAAACAAGAAAAGACAGTCAAATTAGATGGGAAACATCCATTTTCTGTACTAATTTTAGGTTCAGATACAGGTGAGTTCGGGAGAACGTATCGTGGAAGATCTGATACAATGATGGTTGCTGCTGTAAATAATAAAAAATCAACTTTAGTAAGTATTCCGCGTGATACTAAGGTTTCGATTCCAGGACGTGGCAATAATAAGATTAATGCGGCATATTCATACGATGGCGTTAGTGGAGCGATGAATACAGTTGAAGGTTATTTAGGAATTCCAATTAATTATTATATTGAAATTAATATGAAGGGATTAAAAGAATTATCTTCAGCTGTTGGCCCCGTTCAAGTTAATAATGATTTAGACTTTACAAGTGATGGAGTACATTTTCCAAAGGGTGAGGTAACTATTGATAGTGACAATATTTTAGCGTACACACGAATGCGTCATGAAGATCCTCGTGGTGATTATGGTCGTCAATTGAGACAACGCGAAGTTGTTACTGCAATGGTGAAGAAAATGGCTTCTGTAAAGAGTATCTTAAAATATAAGAGTATTTTAAATGTGCTTTCTGCGAATATGAAGACTAACTTATCATTCAACGATATGCAAAAGATTTTTGTACATTATCGTGGTGGAAAGAATATTAAACAAGAACAATTACAAGGTCAAACTCAACAAATCGATGGAATTGATTATGAAGTTGTTCCACAAAGTAACTTACACAAGATTCAAGATGAACTTAAACAAACATTAAAGATGAAATAGTTGAAATTTGACAATGAAAGTTGTCAAATTCATCTATTTTTTTGTCTAAAAAAAGATTAAAAAAAATATCCATTAGTATGTATTTATTTTCATCTTTATGATATACAATATAATGTATATAATTATACGTCCGGTATCGAAAATAATAATTAATTATGAAAGGAATTTAATTATGAAAAATACAAAGGGCAGTTTTTTGCCTTCTAAAGCCCTAGATTATTTTTTACAACTTACTGAAACAATGAATTATACGCAGGCAGCTCAAATTTTAGGTATTTCCCAACCTGCCTTGACGCAACAAATAAAAAAATTAGAACGTAGTGTAGGTGCACCTTTATTTTACAATGTAGGAAAGAAATTACATTTGTCAGATGCAGGATACACATTACTTAATGCTACTCATCAAATTTATGAAACAGTAAGCAATGCTACTGATCAAATTCAACGTTCAACTCAAGTGAATCAAGGAACAATTGATATTGGAATTTTATCTTCAATTGAAAACGATGTTTTTAATGATTTTGTAATTAACTATTATCGCAAACATCCCGATGTTCATATTTCATTTCATGTTTTGACACGAAAAGAATTATGGGAGCGGCTTGAAGATAATCAAATTGACTTGGGGATTATGTATCTTCCTGATTCAAGTATTAAAAATTGGAAACCATATGATAGTAAGACAATCATTGATGATGAGTTAATTTATTTGCATCATAATGAAAAATATAAAAACCTATCAAAAATTTCACTTTCAAAAACTCTTAAGGAAAATTGGGTAACTTATCCTCAAGATTACTATTTAAGTGAAATTATTAATGATTTTTATAAAAAAAGAATGCTCGATTCACCAAATGGAGTGGCTCATTTTACTAAATCGTCATCAATATATCGTTTTGCTTCTGAAATTGAGTTAAGTACGGCATTACCTGCATCATATGTTGAAGCAAATAATCGAGGAGAAAATCAATTATATACGGCATCTTTTGAACCAAAAATTGAATTTCAACTTTCATTTGTATTTCGCAAAGGAAAGGAAAAAATTCCTCGAATCGATAATTTACTAGAAGAATTTGAAAATTATTTATCAGAAAAAGATTACGTTTCTCGCTTGACAGAGCTAAATAAAATGGAATAATCTTTTAATTAGATAATGAAAAGTAAAGGAGAATTTCCGATGAAAGAATTAGTTTTTGGACACAAAAATCCAGATACAGATGCAATTGTTGCTGCAAAAGCATTTTCATACTTACAAAATAAATTAGGTGCAGATACAGAAGCTGTTGCATTGGGTGAACCAAATGAAGAAACAAAATTTGTTTTAGATTACTTTAACGAACCAACTCCTCGTGTAATTAAGACTGCTTCAAATGAAGTCGAAGCTGTAATGTTAGTTGATCATAATGAAGCTCAACAAAGTGTAGACGATATTGACAAGGTTCAAGTTACACATGTAGTTGACCACCATCGAATTGCAAATTTTGAAACTTCAGCTCCTTTGTATTACCATGCAGAACCACTTGGATGCAGCAGTACAATTATCTTGAAGGAATTTAAGCAAAATGGTATCGAAGTTCCAGCAAACATTGCAGGAATGATGTTATCAGCAATCATTTCTGATACTTTATTATTAAAATCACCAACAACAACAGAGAAAGATAAGAAGGCTGTTAAAGAATTAGCTGAAATTGCAAATGTGGATTATGAAAAATATGGTTTGGATATGTTAAAAGCAGGTACAAACTTAGCAAGCAAATCAGATGAAACATTAATTTCACAAGATGCGAAATCATTTGATATGAATGGTACAACAGTTCGTGTGGATCAAATTAATACTGTTGATTTGGATGAAGTGTTTGCACGGGAAGATGGTTTACGCGCAGCCATTGAAAAGCAAAATAAAGAACAAGGATATGACTTATTCTTGTTGATGGTTACAAATATTCTTGATTCAGATACACGTTTACTCGTAGTAGGTGAACCAGAAGATGTTGTTGAAAAAGCATTTGGTAAGAAATTAGAAGACCATAAGATGAACTTACCTGGAGTAGTTTCACGTAAGAAACAAATTGTACCTCCATTGGAAGATGCATTTAAGAATTAATTGTTAAAATAGTGAAATATTAAAGTTAAGAGGCTGTGACACAAGTCCAGTCTCTTTTTTATATCTGTATGATTGTTTGTACCCTGGATTCTTTTTGTATATCTATTTATTTTTGATATTTAATGCTAAATGCTGTACTTTATTCATATAAAAAAGTAATTATGAGGTGAAAAAATGTTACTTGCAGTTTTGATTATTACAATGCTTACACTATATTGTTTCGATACCGCATTTTATGCCAATCCAAAGCGAAAAGATGATTTGCATGATGTTCCCAATACTCCTCAATATCAACCATATCATGCTGAAATGATAAAGTTAATCGATGAATTAGATAATACAAAATATGAGGCTGTTCAAACGCAATCTTTTGATGGTTTAACTTTACGTGGCAGATTATATCTGTATGATGAACATGCACCAATCGAAATTGCTTTTAATGGTTATCGAACAACTGGAGTACATGATGCAGGTGGAGTATATCAAATTGCCCGTCGCAGAGGTCATAATATTTTGATTGTGGATCAACGTGCTACAGGAATCAGTGATGGTAAAGTGATTTCATTTGGAATAAATGAACGTTATGATGTACTTTCATGGATAAAATACATTAATAGCCGTTTTAACTCTCAAATGAAAATTATTTTAGTAGGTGGTTCACTTGGTGGGGCGACAGTATTAATGGCTTCAGATTTACAATTACCTGAAAATGTAGTTGGAATCGTTGCAGATAGCGCTTACAGTTCGCCGAAAGCAATCATAAAAAAAGTGATTAGAGGAATGCATTTACCTGCGGATTTTATGTATGTCTTTGTAAAATTTGCTGCAAAATTATTAGGGCACTTTGATTTAGAAGCAACATCCGCAAAAAAGGCATTGAAAAATTGTAAATTACCAGTTTTAATTATTCATGGAGAAGCAGATCGTTATGTACCATGCAGAATGGCGGATGAAAATTTTCAAGCTTGTAATTCACCAATCAAGCAATTATTAAAGATTCCAAATGGACCGCATGACATTAGCCTACTAGTTGATTGGGATACTTATCAGAATACAGTTAATGATTTTTTTGATAAAATTGATGTTTAATTTTTATTTTTAAATAAAATAGAATCTGAAATATAGTATAATTAGATTCAGAACTAATGAATGAGGAGATTTCGTAAAGTGAAAGTAATTACTTCAGTAAATAATTCTCAGGTCAAGGCGTGGTCCAAATTAAATACCAAAAAAGGACGCCTTAATCAAAAGAAATATTTGTTAGACGGATGGCATTTAGTAAAGGAAGCAATTCGGACCAGAGAACCGATTGAAACCATCTTAGTAGCTCCGGATTTTAAGCATTTACAAGAAATTGCTGTCCCTGAAGGAACGGACATGATTCAAATTACAGACAATGTTGTTAAACATTTGAGTGATACAAAACATCCGCAAGGAATTTTTGCAGTAATCAAAATTAAAGATCAAGTTGAAATCAATCCAGAAGATGTGAGTGGTGCTTGGCTATTTATGGATAATGTTCAAGATCCTGGGAATATTGGGACAATGGTGAGAACAGCTGATGCCGCAGGATTTAGCGGAATTGTATTTGGAGATGGAACAGCTGACGTTTATAACCCTAAGATTGTGCGTTCAATGCAAGGAAGTCAATTTCATTTAAAGATGGTAACTTCTTCTTTAGATCCATGGATTGAAACTTTTAAAGAGCAAAATAAACCAGTATTCGGAACAGAATTAAATCCTCAAGCTCGTCCATATGATCAGGTTGGAAAGCATTCTGATTTTGCATTGATTATGGGAAATGAAGGAAATGGAATGACTAAAGAATTATTAAAAAAGACGTCATTGAATTTATATATTCCGATTGTAGGTCAAGCTGAATCATTAAATGTTGCAGTGGCTGCAGGAATCTTGATGTTCCAGTTAAAGAATTAATTAAGATAAAAATTAATTAGCGTTATTACTTGATTTTAAATGTATTCCTCTTTATGATAAGCGGTGAAAGAATTATTTGAGAAGACAGTGAGGCCTATATGAAAGAAAATGAATGGCGTAATGATGCAGAATATATGAGTTACGTGGGCAACTTGTTGGTAAAGCCTGAAGTGCAGAAATTATCAGAATTTCAACAACATCATTATGCAAGTAGACTAGATCATGTAATTAACGTATCATATGTTTCATATCGGATAGCAAAGAAATTGAAATTAGATGCTTGTGCAGTTGCTCGTGCAGGGCTGTTGCATGATTTATTTTATTATGACTGGCGTGAAACTAAATTTGACTTAGGTACACACGCTTGGATTCATCCTCGAGTTGCGGTGCGAAATGCGGAAAAAATCACGCATTTAACTGCAAAAGAAAAGGATATTATTATTAAACATATGTGGGGAGCTACTCTTGTTCCGCCTAAGTATCCAGAAGGATATATTGTAACAATTGTTGATAAATTATCAGCAGTTCAAGAATATAGTCATCATTTACTTGAAAAAGCAGAACGAATTATGCATGTGAATTCACTTTAAAAAAGTAAGTAGATAGTGTACAATATATTTAACGATACTGAGAGAAAAGACTATAGCGAGAAGTATCGTTATAGTCTTTTTTATTGAAAGGTGATTAAGTTGAAAATAGAAGAAAATGATTTTCAATTATGTCCGAAATTTAGTAAGACTTTCAGTATTCTTGGAAGAAAATGGAACGGATTAATAATTGAAGTTTTGTTAAAAGAAGGTCCTCAAAGATTTAAGGATTTGGCACATAAGGTTTCAAAGTGCAGTGATCGAGTTTTAGTGGAACGCTTAAAGGAATTAGAAGAGGAACAAATCGTAAAAAAGGTTCCATTAGACTCTTGTTCATCATGTAGAAACATGTATGAATTAACTGAACGCGGAATGGATTTGAAAGACGTCATGACAGCAGTTCATCAATGGTCTGATAAATGGTATACATTAGCTGAATGTAATGAAAAATAAACTTGACTGTTAAAGAGTGAGACGTTAAACTTATTTATTAGAAAAGCGAAGACGGAAAATAGTAAATTAAGCAAGTGACTTAAAGTGAGAATTAGACAGTGAAAATAATTCAGTCATCCTTAATTGAATTCACTTCCCGAGTGGTTGTTGGGAATAATCGAAGACAATCCGGTTTTATAGCCGTTATCCTATTTATGAGTGTTGCTAATAGCAAAATAAGGGTGGTACCGCGAAGCCTCGTCCCTTCTAATTAGGGATGAGGCTTTTTGCATAGAAAGGAATGATATTTTGAACTTACAAGAACGACTTGAAGAATTAAAAGCTCAAGGACTTAAAGCTATTAAGGATTCAAAAAAATTAAAAGAAATTAATGACATTCGGGTCAAATTACTCGGAAAGAAAGGTCAAATTACGGAAGTACTTCGTGGAATGCGTGATTTACCTAAAGAAGAACGACCAAAAATTGGTGTAATGGCAAATAGAGTTCGCGATGAATTAACAAATGCAATTTCAAATCGTCAAGATGAAATTGAAATTCAAAAAGTAGCACAAAAATTAGAAGCTGAAAAAATTGATGTTACTTTACCAGGTGTGCCTGTAAAAGCTGGTCAACCACATGTTTTATCTCAGATTATTGATGAAATTGAAAAGTTATTTTTAGGTTTAGGTTTTCAAATTGTCGAAGGACCAGAAGTAGAAGAGGATCACTATAATTTTGAAATGTTAAACCTCCCACCAGATCATCCAGCACGTGATATGCAAGATACATTCTATATTACAGATAAAACGCTTATGCGAACTCAAACTTCTCCTGTTCAAGCTCGGACATTGGAAAAGCATGATTTTTCAAAGGGACCATTAAAAATGATTTCTCCTGGAAAAGTATATCGGCGTGATACGGATGATGCTACGCATTCACATCAATTTCATCAAGTTGAAGGATTAGTAGTAGGTGAAAATATCACAATGGCCAATTTAAAGGGTACTTTACAATTGGTTGCAAAAACAATTTTCGGTGAAGATCGTGAAATTAGATTACGTCCAAGTTATTTTCCATTCACAGAGCCATCTGCTGAAGTTGATGTTTCATGCTTCAAATGTGGTGGTAAAGGTTGCTCAGTTTGCAAGCAAAGTGGCTGGATTGAAGTTCTTGGTGCTGGGATGGTTCATCCTAACGTGTTAAAGATGGCAGGAGTTGATCCAGAAACATATGGTGGTTTTGCATTTGGATTGGGTCCAGATCGTTTTGCAATGTTGAAGTACGGAGTTGATGATATTCGTGAATTTTATCTCAATGATTTACGTTTCTTGAGTCAATTTTCACAGAAAGGATAGAAAGGAAATTAATCAATGAAAGTTTCTACAAAATGGTTAAACGAATATGTAAAGGTTGATGATTTAGATCCTGAATCATTAGGTGAAAAAATAGAACGGACTGCAGTTGAAGTTGATGGTGTGAGTCGACGCGAAACTGGACAAAAAAAGATTGTAGTTGGACATGTTTTGGAATGTATTCCACATCCAAATTCTGATCATTTACATATTTGTCAAGTTGATGTTGGTGAAACTGAACCATATCAAATCGTATGTGGTGCTCCAAATGTTGCTGCGGGTCAAAATGTAATTGTTGCAATGCCAAATTCATGGATTGCAAATCACATTAAA
>DXFP01000065.1 GCA_019114385.1 Candidatus Ligilactobacillus excrementigallinarum
CTCTCCTTAAAATATTATTTTAATGTATTAAGAAGTATAACATATGAACCTATGTTTGACCAATACTTACCTTTAATTACTAATTATTATTTAAACTTAATTCGCTTAATAATTGTTCATATACACGTTCATATTTTTGAATATCGCCTGCACCCATAAAAATCACAACAGCATCGTGATAATTAAGCAATGGTGACATATTGTCTAACTTCAATACTTCGCCGCCCTTGGTAATCTTCTTACCTAAATCAGCAGCTGAAACGTTGCCGCTATTTTCGCGAATTGATCCAAAAATATCTGTTAAATAAACTTTATCAGCGATATTTAAACTTTTAGCAAAGTCATCCATTAACGCAATTGTTCGTGTAAACGTGTGAGGTTGGAAAACTGCAATCAACTTTTTATCTGGATATTGTTGTCTTGCTGCATCGATTGTAGCTCGAATTTCATGAGGATGATGAGCATAATCATCAATAATCACCATATCAGCAATCTTTTTTTCTGTAAAACGTCGCTTAACACCCTTAAATGTCAATAATTGCTTCTTAATTTGTTCTAAATCAATTTTTTCAAAGTAACTTACAGCAATCACTGCTAAAGTATTTAAGACATTATGTTCACCAAATAAATGAGTTTCATAATTTCCTAAAAATTCATCATGGAAATAAACATCAAAACTAGAACCTGTTGTTGTCCGCTTAATATTCTTGGCAACGAAATCATCATCGTCTTTAATTCCATAATAATATACTGGAACGTCTGCTTCTAGTTTGCGTAAATTATCATCTTCACCCCACGCAAAAATTCCCTTTTTAGTTTGTTTTGCAAGAGTTTCAAAAGCATCACAGACATCATCAATTCCAGTAAAATAATCTGGATGATCAAAATCAATATTGGTCATGATTGTATAATCTGGATGATAAGCGACAAAGTGCCGACGGTATTCATCTGCTTCAAATACGAAAAAGCGTGCATCTGGAGTGCCTTTACCTGAGCCATCACCAACCAAGTAACTTGTTGGAGATACTCCGCTTAAAACATGAGCAAGTAGACCAGTAGTACTTGTTTTACCGTGGGCTCCTGCTACTCCAATACTTGTTGTTTCTTCAATAATTTGTTCAACCACTTCAGGGTAACGCATTACTTTTAAGCCTAATTCTTTTGCTCGAGCAATTTCTTCTTGACTATCATCAAAAGCATTTCCAGCAACAACAATCATACCTTCCTTGATATTTTTTTTATCAAATGGCAAAATTTTGATGCCTGCTTGTTCTAATCCACGTTGAGTAAATGTATATTTATCAATATCTGAGCCTATAACTTTGCACCCCTTATCATGCAAAATTAATGCTAATGCACTCATTCCTGTCCCTTTAATTCCAACAAAAAAATATGTTGCATCCATATTCATTCGAAAAATCCTCTCTTAAATTCATTAGGTTTAGTTTACCATATGCAAGACATGACTTAAAACTTTAATTTATTGAATAATCTTAAATTAACTCTTATTCTCCTCGAATTTTATCTAATTCTTCTTGAGTTAAAAATACTTTTCTAGGTTTAGAGCCATGTGCCGGAGAAATATATTGTTTTTTTTCTAATTGTTCAATAATTCGTGCTGCACGATTATATCCAATTGAAAATACACGTTGCAATTTAGAAGTCGAAGTTGTTTCTTCATTCACAATATAATCTAATACACGTGGTAAAATTTCATCTTCATTTTCATGACTTAATTCTTTTTTCTTTAAATTATCAGGATCAAAAGCATATTGCGGCTTTCCTTGATGTTTGACAAAGTCCACAATTTCATCAATTTTATCATCATTGATGTATGTTCCTTGAAGGCGTTTAGGTTGGCTCTTGCCATTTCCTAAATAAAGCATATCACCTTTGCCCAGAAGTTTTTCAGCACCTGCAGAATCAATGATTGTCCGTGAATCAACTTGACTAGAAACCATAAATGCAATCCGAGTTGGAATATTATTCTTCATGGTTCCCGTAATAACATCAACACTTGGACGTTGAGTAGCTACTAATAAATGAATTCCGCATGCCCGTGCTTTAGCTGTAATTTGTCCAATATAATCAGAAATCTCTGCGGAAGCAGTCATCATCAAATCTGCTAACTCATCAATAATGATGACAATATATGGCATGTGCAAACCAAATTCGCCAGTTTCCTCAACTTTCCGATTAAACGAATCAATATCACGGACACCAGCAGCTGCTAATTTTTCATAACGTTGATTCATTTCATCAACCGCCCATTTAAGTGAAGCTGTTGCCGCTTGCGGATCTGAAATCACTGGGGCAAGCAAATGTGGCAACCCGGCATATGGTGCTAATTCGACCGTCTTAGGATCAATCAACAATAATTTAACTTGTTGCGGAGTTGCTTTATATAGTAAGGAAATCAATAAACTGTTAATAAATACCGACTTTCCTGAACCCGTTGCTCCAGCAATTAAACCATGTGGCATATCATGAATATTGGTAATTTGCGGAACACCAAATAAATCCACACCTAACGCAACTGTTAGTGGTGATTCAGCATTCTTGAATTGAGGAGAATCCAATACTTCAGAAAGCATTACCGGACGCGAAAATTTATTTGGAATTTCAATTCCAACACTACTTTTTCCTGCAATTGGAGCTTCAATCCGAATATCTTTTGCTGCCAAGGCTAATTTTAAATCATCTGCTAAATTTGTGATTTTACTTACCTTAACTCCTAATGATAAAGTGACCTCAAACTGTGTAACGGTTGGTCCAACTGTCCAATCCTTCACCTCTGCATTAACATGAAAAGCTTTAAAAGTTTCATTTAAAATATCTGCTTGATTTAATGCCCACTCTTCTGTTTGTTCATTATTCTTTGTAACTGGTTCAGGTAACAAAGTTAATGGTGGAAATTGATAACCGCTATATTGTTCTGACATCGCTAATGCTGGTACTTGATAATCAGCTTGGTCAGATTCATCAAAAATCTTTAAATTTCGTTCTTCATTACTTTCATCTTGCATGATATCAGTTAATGACTTATTTAAAGCTTTTGGTGCTGCTAACGAATCTTCTATTTTATGCTCTGGTTCTGAGTTATTGAGGTCTTCCGAATGCTTCTCGTCTTTTTGCATTTGATTATTAATATCAATTCGCTCAGGTCTGTCTTCCATTTGAGAAACATCAAAATCTTCTTGTTCTTCTTTAACCCTTTCCGGATTTGAGTGTACTTCATTACCTGATTTAACTTCTATTTCACTTTGTTTTTGAGCAGCATCAGATTCCATTTCATTTTGATTTTGCTCGTTATATTCAATGTCTTGATCAGCTTTCTCTGTGGACAACCGTTCTTCTTGAAGAATATCTGAATCACCACTTTGTTCATCAATATTCTTTTCAACCTGATTTGCTAATTTTTTAGTTTTACTATCTTCATTTTGATCAGTCCGAACTTTTTCTTGCTTTGTCTTATTTGAAAGTTCACTACTTTCAATTTCTGATTGTTTTTGTTGCTTTTCTAGCTGATTTTGCTGTGCATGTTTTGTTAATTGATCAGCTTTAAATTGCAAAATATCAATCGTTTCTAAATCATTATTTTCCGAATTATTATCGAATAATAAATAATCATTTTCATTTTTATTAATTTCTTCAACTAAAACTTGATATTTACGTTTGAGGTTGCTTGAACCCCAATTTAAAACTGAAGGCGGAATATAGCTAGGATGAAATTCCCGATGACTATATTCATTTATAGTTTTTTTATGCTCTTCAGTTTTGTTTTCTTTTTTAGGTTTTTGAACTGGACGGACATCTTTTCGTCTAAAAAATGCCGGGCCATCATAATGTTCCATCTATTTGTCATCCTAACTAAAAAAATTGAGCTATTCACACCTGTCAAAGATGCTACCTAGCCCATTTTATCATATATTCTTCCTGAATTGCTGATTAATTTTTAGTAAATAAAGTTGCTGCTTTATCAAAATCAAATTCCTCACCAGTTTGATATTCATCGGCAGGCAAAACTAAAATACCACGCTTTTGTGGTGCATTTGGTAATCCTAATTCACGTGCTGAGCAAATCATGCCGTCACTTTCAACGCCACGTAATTTACCATTCCAAATCATTGTCCCAGTAGGCATCATTGCTCCTTGCTTTGCAACAACTACCGTTTGACCTTTTTCGATATTAGGTGCTCCACAAACAATTTGCAAAACTCGATCACCATCAACCCGTGTTTGAGTAATATGCAAATGATCAGAATCAGGATGAGCTTCCATTTCTTCCACATATCCTACAACAAACTTAGGTTCATCATCAAAAACTAACTCTGAATCAAAACCAGCTGCTGCTAATAATTGATTCAATTTTTCTACTTGCTCAACCGTCAATTCAATCTGACCATTTCCATTTAAACCAGTCAAGGTCTTTGATACATCAAAAAAATTATATCCTAAAGTCTGCTTAGTTTTTGAATCATAAATTCGAACAACATTTTCTTTCTTTTCAACTGCCTGATTTACAGAATCCGGATTAATCATCGTTAACAACACATCACCTAAATGTTGAGGATTATAACTTGCAATTAACACTTTACAACACGCTCCTTAATCAACTTGTTTTAAAAATTTTTCAACTTCTTGCTTAGTTTTACGATCCTTGCTTACAAAACGATCTGCTTCTTTACCATCTTTAAATACAATAAAACTTGGAATGCCCATTACGTCTAGTGATGCACATAAATCCAGATTTTCATCACGATCAACTTTAATAAATTGATATTGATCTGCAAATTCAGCTTCAATTTCGGGCATTGCAGGTTTAATAAAACGGCAATCTGCACACCAATCTGCCGTAAAGAATAAAACATAACTGCCTTGTGCAATTTTATTTTTTAATTGATCAATTGTCATTTTAGGTAATTGTTCCATTTTAAATATCTCCTTTTACGCTTTAAAATGCGCTTCAAGTTTATAAATCGGTCCTTTTTTGCTAAATTTTTCTTCATATTCTGTCATCACATTATCCTCAAGTTCTGAGCTTTGATGTAAATCAAGCCATACTTGGTCAAATTCCATTCCAAAATTATTCATTGAAACTAATGAATATTCAAATAAGCCGCGATTATCAGTTTTAAATTCAAGATGGCCTTCATTTTTCATTACAACTTGATATTGCTTCAAAAATGTAGGATATGTCAATCTTCTTTTAGCTTGTCTCTTTTTTGGCCAAGGGTCAGAAAAATTTAAATAGATTCCATCAACTTCATTTTCTTCAAAAAATTCCGTTAATGATGCTCCATTTGCTCGAACTAACTGTAAATTAGGTAATTTTTGTTCTAATTGTTTTTTCAATGCATATCCCGTAGCAACTGTTTGCAATTCCATTCCAAGATAGTTGTTTTCTGGATGTCTTCTCGCCATTTCAACAATGAATTGACCTTTACCCATTCCAATTTCAACATATAAAGGAGCTTTTTTAGCAAAACGCGATTGCCAATTTCCTTTAAACTTTTCCGGTTCTGTTACTACATATTGTGGATTTTCTTCAATTAATGGCTTAGCCCAAGGACGGTTTCTAAGTCTCATGTACAATTCCTTTCTAAAAAATCAGGACTGAAACCTTCATTCCAGCCCTATAATTCAAAGTAATTCTGTTCTTTCACAATTTTTGATAATTTAATTATGTCTTGGTTCATTTCATGGAAACGACCACGTCGATGACATTCTTCAATCTGTTGAACTAAATTTAGCATTGAATACCACACAATTCGTTGAATCAAATTTTCACTTGGTTGTGCATGCAAATATTGTTCTAACCATTCATGCCATTCACTTCGTGGGACATATTGACACATTAACATACTTAAATCAAGGGCAGGATCTGCCAATTTAGCAGAATCCCAATCAACAAGATATAACTTATTTGTGTCAGATAATAACCAGTTTTTATGATTTAAATCGCCATGACATACTTCGTAATTCGAGCGCTCCAGCTCTGGCTGATTTTTCTTCAAAGTATTTAATACTTTTTTAATTAACGGATGACTGCGTAAATCCGGAGATAAGTTTAAGTAACATTCATCTAATAATTTCATTGGAGTCGTCACAACCCCTCCTACCTGCTTCCACATCCGTTTAAGCAAAGCAGAATGATGAACCCGAAAAAGTAATGCAGATACTTTTTCTTGTTTCATTTCATCTGGGCGAAGATTACGTCCATTCAGCCATTCCTGAGCAGTTAATGTATCACCAGATGCCATTCTTTTAGTCCAAACTAATCGTGGCGTAATTTCTTCAAGTGATAATGCTGCTAAAAACGGCGAAGTATTTCGTTTTAAAAATAATCGTTTTTCGTTATGCTCACCCATATATGCCATGCCCGTATCACCATGAACTGGGAGAATGCGCCAACCTTTTTTCTGATTGGAATTCATATCGCCACTCTCCTCCTACACATATCGATAACTACTTAAAGTCTATTAGTTAATTCGTCTACTGTCAAGCCATTTTTACTAATCGTTGTTTTAACATCTGCTGCAATAATATAATCAATCCAATTCCAATAACAATAAATAAAATAGCTAAAATAAATGAATGACTTGCAATTAACATTGAAATTGCAATTAACCCAATTTCAATCATCAATATTCTTTGTAATATTTTTTTAAAGCTACTAATTTTATCCTTAATTGCAATTGGATATAAATGTGTAAATACCAAATCATCAAATTGGTGATATAAAGGTAATAATTGGAAACCAGTTAAATATACGAAAAGTCCACCAATTACTAACATCAGCCATTTTATATGAACAAAGTAAATCACTAATACCGCTATTACTGTTAGTCGCACAAACAAATTAAAATATTCCGTACTGCGACAAAAAGCACGCCAAAATAAATAATTGTAAGTTTGGCTTGAATCTTCATTATATTTAGGTAAAAATCGTTCCAAATATTTTCTGCGTTTAACTGTTTGCTGAACTTCTGGAACGTCTGTAAACAAACTAAAAAATTTATAAATTCGAATTAACCTTTGCTCTTCAATTTGAATTGCATTCTTCCATCTAAATAAATGTTTACCTTGTAATTTTGATTGCAAATTAAATAATGTTCCCCACATTAATAAAGCAATTAGTAAACTAAACAATGGATTAATAGCAATTCCTAGGCCAATTCCAATCAACGGAATTCCCCAATAAACTATCCGCCCAATTATTGAATTTTTCCATTCAATATTGAATAACGATATCTTATCAATTATTAGTAACGCAAATTTATAAAATATTTGTCCAATTAAAAGCATTATCCAACCGATTCCATTAAAACCTAATGCACGCACTAAAAAAGGAACAACTGTGATTGTCAAAACACTTTGAATCAATCCATTTATTCCAAAACAGTGATGCAATGCGTTATTCAGATATTCATTCATTTGGAAATCTTTAGGAAGTAAGAAAATAATATCAGGCTGTTCAACTAAGGTGGCAAATTTACCAATATGTAAAAAGCCATATAGTAAAACAACCATCAGAAACATGTCTAAAGCCGTTCCTTTAACAACATAGCGATCAAGCAATACAACATAACCATAACAAAGTGCGCCAAAAATGAAAAACAATGCAATTATAAAATGATCATTGAAAACAAACCGCAGATATTTCAATAATTTTTGCTGATATTTACTTAATCTGGTACTCCATATTTCTTTCATTCGTCCCGCTCCCCTTGAGTTAATCCCAGATAAATATCTGATAAACTAGCAGTTTGATCCTGATATTGATTTTTTAATTCTGCTAAATCTCCTTGCGCAGTAATTTTTCCTTTATCAATCATCACGAACCGATCACATACTTCTTGTGCGGTACTCAAAACGTGCGTTGACATCAACACTGCTGCTCCTTCAGTTTTAACTTCTTTAATCAAAGTCAGTAAATCTTGAATTGCAAGCGGATCTAAACCATAAAAAGGTTCATCAATAATAAATATTTTTGCATTAGTAATAAATGCACAAATAATCATCACTTTTTGCCGCATTCCTTTTGAAAAGTTTGCTGGGAACCAATCTAATTTTTTATCAAGCCGAAACATTTTCAATAAACGTTCCGCTTTTTTCCATGCTTCATCATGATTCAAACTGTATGCCATAATAGTCAAATCAAGATGTTCTTTTAAAGTTAATTCATCATACAAAATTGGTGTTTCCGGAATATATGCTAATTTTGATTTGTATTCTTTAGAATTTTCTTGTAAAGTTTGTCCATCAATCATAATTTTTCCAGATTGAGGCTCCAATAATCCAATAATATGCTTGATAGTAGTTGATTTACCTGCCCCATTTAAGCCAATCAAGCCAACCAATTCATGGGAGTGAACACTAAATGAAATGTCTTTTAATACAGGAATTTGTGAATAACCACCTACTAAATGACTTATTTCGAGTGCCATTTTCGAGATCCTTTCATCTATTTATATATAAAATTATACCATGAATAAAGTTAATTCCTTTTATATTTCAGTTTTATTCTACTGAAAATTATGTTTGATTTGTGTATACTTAAATTGAATTTATAAAATGAAAGAAGGAAACAGCATGCAAACTGATTGTATTTTTTGTAAAATCATCCAGGGAGATATTCCTAGTACAAAAGTTTATGAAGATGACGATGTCTTAGCTTTTTTAGATATTTCTCAAACTACTCCTGGACATACTTTATTAATTCCTAAAAAACACATTGAAAATATCTTTGAATATGATGATGAGTTAGCATCACGGGTGTTAACCAAAATTCCAATGATTGCCCGTGCAATTAAACAATCTGATCCTGCAATCAAAGGATTAAACATCTTAAATAACAATGGAGAAGAAGCATATCAATCTGTTTTTCATTCTCATATTCACTTTGTTCCACGCTTTACTCGCGACAACGATGATTTCAGTATGCACTTTACAGATAATTCAGCAAAATATTCCGCAACTGATTTAAATGAGATTGCAGCAAAAATTCGTACAAATTTGGAGGTTTAATCAATGAAAAAATTTGCCTTTCGTTTTTTGCTAATCGCTGGAACATTAGCGGGAATTGCATATTTAAAGAAGGATGTAATTTTAGATGCATTGATCAAATATTCAATTGACATTGATCGCATCAATAATACAGTTGATGATGTAATCGATAAAGCTTTTACTGTTAAAGATAAAATTAAACAAACAAAAGAAACATTAGCCGAAACCAAAGAGACTTTTAATGAATTAAGTTCCGACATTTCGGATTACTCAACTGAAATTAAACCCATTGTTGATCAAATTAAAAATGATCTTCCGCACGAATAGAAAAAAATAGTAATAAACTATGAATTTTTTCAGAATTTTATGACGCTTAAAATTCTTTATGTTATAGTAGGAAATGTTATTTATAAAAAAATAGAATGGATGTGTTTATTTTCATGAAGAAAATGAAAAAACTGCTAGTTGCAGCTTTAGGGGTTTTGATGACTTTTAGTCTGGCAGCATGTTCAAAGACTGTTGCAACAACATCTGGTGGTAAGATTACTGAACAAGAATATTACGATAAGATGAAAGAAACCCAAAGCGGTAAACAAGTTTTACAACAAATGATTTTGGACAAAGTTCTTGAAAAAGACTATGGTGATAAAGTTTCAAAATCAGATGTTAACAAGCAATATGACGAATTGAAAAACGAATATGGTTCAAGCTTTTCACAAGCATTACAACAAAATAACTTGACTCCATCAAGTCTCAAAGATCAAATTCGCTCAAACTTATTATTACGTCAAGCTATAATTGCAAATACAAAGATTACAAACAAGATGTTAAAAGAACAATGGAAAACATATGAACCTAAGATTACCGTTGCTCACATTTTAGTTTCTAAAGAATCACAAGCAAATGATGTAATTAACCAATTGAAGAAAGATGGCAGTTATGATAACTTCAAGAAACTAGCTAAGAAGTATTCAACTGATTCATCAACTAAGAATAATGGTGGTAAGTTACCTGCATTTGACAGTACTGATACTCAATTAGATAGTTCATTCAAGAGTGCTGCATTCAAATTAAAACCAGGTCAATTTACTGATAAGCCTGTTAAAACTGCTTATGGTTATCAAGTAATCTACTGCATTAAGAACCCTGGAAAAGGTAAAATGTCAGATCACACTAAGGAACTTAAAAATCAAATTATTAACGAAGAAATGAACGATTCTGCAACTCTTCAAAATGTAATTTCTAAAGTTTTGAAGAACGGCGATGTTTCTATCAAAGATAAAGATTTACAAAATATCTTAGCAAACTACACCAATCCAACTTCAACAGTAAGCAGTTCAAATACAAGTAAATAGTATAAAAAAGATTACGCCAATTTTGGCGTAATCTTTTTTATACTAAAGGAACTGAAATATGAATTCGGTTTGTCAGCATAATTGAGTTTCAAAAATAAACGGGCACGCTTATAAGTTCAATCCCTAAACCAATAATTCTTGATTCATGGGGATTATTCCTTATAGCATACCCGTTTTTTAGTATTTTGTTACATTCTTTTATTCTTCCGGCTTATAAAAATTGCGTCCATCCAACCCAAAAATTCGTTCTGAAAATTCACCTGCTTCGGTGTGGTCTAATGCCCCTTTCATCATCTGAATGGATGCGTCTAAATCATCCAAATGATGTAATACTTCAGCTTCCATAATATGTGGTTGGACAGGAGATCCATACTCCATTAAGCCATGATGAGCTAAAATCATATGCCGTAATAAAATGACATCTTGATTTTGTTCATCGATATTCAATTCATGACATACATTTATAATTTGTTCATCAATCAATACAATATGGCCAATTAAATTTCCTTCTAACGTATATTTAGTTGCAATTGGTCCAGAAAGTTCAATTACTTTGCCTAAATCATGCAAAATAGCTCCTGCATACAATAATGACCGGTTCAAAAATGGATATTCATCAGTAACTGCTTTTGCAAGTTTTAAAATTGATAAAGTATGATATGCTAAGCCACCAGCAAAAGCATGATGATTTTTCTTTGCTGCCGGAAAATTAAAGAAGCGTTCATGATATTTTTTTATAAGTGAATGCACAATTTTGTTCCAAATTGGATTTTTAATTTGAACAAAAAATTCATTGAATTCTTTTTCCATTTCATGAACATCTTCTGGAGCTTGCTGCACAAAGTTTAATGGATCTTGTGGTTCGCCATCGTGAGTTAATCGCATATTGAAAATTTTAATTTGCGGATTATTTTGGTAATTTTCACGTTTTCCAGTTAAATGAACAACTCTGCCTTCTTGAAATTGTTGAATATCCTGATCAGACGCATCCCAAAATTTTGCCATAATTTCACCTGATTGATCACAAAATACAAATGAAATAAATTTAGAGCCATTTTTAGCAATTCTAACATCTGCAGATTTAATCAACACATATAAATCCATATTATCATCTACATCATAATCAAAAATTTGTTTTGACATCATTTCTCGCCTCTATCTAATGATTATTAAAAAAGTCTTCAACTTTCTGCTTCCATTGATTTGCTTTTTGTTTAATTGTGCTGCCAATATTTTCGCCAGTTTGCTTTACATTATCCCATAAATTATCAGAACTTGAACCTGGATTGCTTGATTCATTAGCAAGAGTTGATGCTGCTTGAACATCAAATGAAGTTTCTTTAGTTGTTGGAATAATCCCTTCCATTTCATCTTTAAATAATCCTGAACCTTCATTAGTACCATATTCGCCTAAATTATATTTATCAGAATCATATCCCATCCAAGTTGCAACAACGATATTCGGTGTGTAACCAATAAACCAATGGTCATCCTCCGCTGTTCCATTTTGCGAGATATTATCAGTGCTTTGAGTTGAGCCTGTTTTTCCTGCAATCGTATACCCAGATGGCTTGGCACTTGTTCCCGTTCCATCTTTATATACATCAATCATCATGCTTGTCATTTCTTTAGCAATTTTTTGGGGCATTACACGCTTATGTTTTATGTTAGTATTATCAACAATTGTTTTTCCAGAAGCATCGACAATCTTAGTAATCAAATGTGGTTCGTAACGCACTCCATTGTTTGCAAAGGCAGTGTAGGCACTTGCCATTTGATATGGTGAAACGCCCTTTTTTAAACCGCCAAGAGCCAGACTTAAATTTTCATCGGATTTAGATAGTTTAATTCCAAATTTTTCCACTGAATCAAAACCCTTTTTAACTCCAATTTTATTTAGTAGCCATACTGCAGAGGTATTTTTACTTTGAGCCAATGCTTCATACATTGGAATTTTTCCAGAATACTGATCATTCCAATTTTGCGGAGTATACTTATTTGAACCATATGATTGAAGTTTATCCTCAACCATCGAATCATAGTGATAACCATCTTCTAATGCAGGAGTATACACTGCTAATGGTTTAATCGTCGATCCAGGAGATCGTACTAATTGTGTTGCCCGATTATATCCACGGAAAACATGCGTTCCTGCTCTTCCGCCTACTAAAGCACTTACACCACCATCAGACGGATCAATCGCAATCGAGGCAGCTTGCGCTTGAGTACCGTCGGCTTGTGCTGGTGGAAACAGACTTGAATTGGCAAATGAATCTTGCATTACTTTCTGTTGTTTTTGATTCAATGAAGTATAAATTTTATACCCGCCGTTCATGATATCTTTTTCAGTTAAACCATAGCGATTAATTGCTTCACTAATAACAGCATCAAAATAATATGGATAATTATATCCAGAATGATATTCATATGTATCATGCGTAACCATTGGTGTTGCTTGATACTCTTCCATTTGTGCTTTAGAAATCTTTTTGTTTTCATACATAAAATCTAATACTAAATTCCGCCGTTTTTTTGACGTCTCCGGGTGATCAACCGGATTAAAACCACTTGGATTAGTTAGCATTCCCGCTAAAGTTGCTGCCTGAGGCACAGTTAATTGAGATGCATGCACTCCAAAATAACGTTGAGCAGCATCTTCTACACCCCATACACCATTACCAAAGTATGCATTGTTTAAATACATCGTCAAAATTTCATTTTTACTGTATGTATTTTCAACTTGCATTGCAATAAAAATTTCTTTTGCTTTCCGCGAAAAAGTTTGTTGCTGTGATAAAAAAGCGTTTTTAACTAACTGCTGCGTAATCGTACTTCCGCCGCCGCTAATCGTATTTTCACCTAATAAACGATTCCGAACTAACAAAACAGCAGCCCGTGCAATCCCTTTAACTGAAAATCCATATTCATGATAAAAGTTACGATCTTCAGTTGATAATACTGCATTAGGCATATTTTTAGAAATTTTTGAAAGTGAAACCCATGTACCCTTTTGTGAATATAACGATCCTGCTTCATGACCACTTGCATCATAAATTTCAGTTGACTGTTCAAGTCTTGCCTTCAAATCCTTTACATGTGAAGTCTTGGCAATAAAAACTAAACGTACACTAATTACTAAAAAAACAGAAAGAAAGGCAATTAATAGCCATTTCCAAACTTGATATCGGTGCCATTTAGCCTTAAACCAATTTTTAAATCGATGCCATTTATCAAATAGCCATTCTTTTAATTCAGAATTTTTCATTTAACAAACGTCCTTTTAAAATAACATATTTCGCCATTTTTCATAGTATTCACGTTTAACAATTATACTCTTCCATCCGGTTCTGAGCATCCCTGCTTCGCGTAATTCCTTTAAAATTTTCGAAACATTAACTTCAGTTGAAACGGCAAGTGCAGCTAATTCTGCATGGGAAATATGAATAATTAATTCATCTTCAGAAAGTTGGTAGCCATATTTTTCAATACATGAAATTAAGGCGGCCACAATCCTCTTTCTCACTCGCGGTTTTTGACAACATAACATTCTTGAAATAATATCATCCAATATTTTTAATGGAACACTTAGCATATAATGATTAAAATCTGGACTCATCATTCTTAAAGATTGTACATCTTCTTTTTTTAATGCTAAAATTTCTGCTTTACGACAAACCGATCCGAAATTGGCCGGATTAAAAAACATTGTGACTTGCTCCGTCATCGGGAAAAATGTTTCTGCATCCAAAAATATATGACATTGATTTCCAGAAATCGAATTTAATGCCGAAAGAATTACGCCATTGCTGTTAATAATAAAATAAACGTAATTTTCAATCTCCCTGCTTGAAAATTTTAATTCTTCTTTTTCAGCAAAACTGTAACATTTTGCCCGTTTTAAAATTTCAATTAACTTATAATCATCCAAGTTTGATTTTTTCTTTAAAAATTGAAATTGAATACTGTCCCTCTTCATTCAATAATGTCTCCCTTATTTAATTACTCAGTTAATTCTATATTTTACCGGAGAATTGAATTTTTGGCCAATAAAAAAGCAATTAATTTTGCAAACACAAAACTAATTGCTAAAAATCAATTACATTTCATCTGGTGCTTTAACACCTAATAATCTTAATGCTTCTTTTAATACGATTGCAACGCTTTGAACCAATGCTAAACGATCATTTTTCTCATCGTCATCCACTAAAACTTTTGTATGCGCATAATATTTATTAAATGCTTTAGCTAAGCGAATTGCGTATTTGGCAATCACTGATGGTTCATATTCTTCAACTGCACGTGCAATCATATCAGGGAAATCACCTAATAATCGAATTGTTTCCCAAGCTGCTGGATCAGCTAATCCTTGAACATCAATCTTAGTTTTTTCATCCATTCCAGCTTTACGTAAAATACTCATTGCACGAGCATGTGAATATTGAACATATGGACCAGTTTCGCCTTCAAAACGCACAACTTCTTGCAAATCAAAGTCAAATTGATTTAATCTTTCATTCTTTAAATCGTGAAATACAACTGCCCCTACACCAACTTCATTAGCTACTTCATCTTTATTAGTTAATGTTGGATTCTTTTCTTCAATTTGTTCTTGAGCCAATTTAACTGCATCATCTAAAACTTCTTCAAGTAAGATAATATTACCACGCCGAGTTGATAATTTCTTACCACCTGAAGTGATTAACCCGAACGCAACATGATGCATTTCATCTGCCCAATCATAGCCCATTTCCTTCAAAACAGCTACCAATTGATGGAAGTGGTTCGATTGCTCATTTCCCATTACATAAAGCGATTGGACAAAATGATATGTATTTTTCCGGTAAATTGCAGCAGCCAAATCACGTGTAATATATAAACTCGTTCCATCTGATTTTTGAATCAATGCTGGATTCAAATCATATTTGGATAAATCAACAATTTCAGCACCCTGACTCTTTTCCAATAAGCCTTTTTTCTTCAATTCATCAATTACAGGTTGCATCTTATCATTATAAAATGCTTCACCATTATATGAATCAAAAGTAATTCCTAAGCGGTCATAAATCTTCATAAAGAATTTCAATGATTCTTCACGGAACCATTTCCATAAGCGAGTTGCTTCTTCATCACCGTCTTCAAGTTTTTTAAACCAAGCACGTGCTTCGTCATCCAATTCTGGATTTTCTTGATCTTCTTTATGGAAACGAACATAATACTTTAATAATGTATTAATTGGATCTTGCTTAACTTCTTCTTCATTTCCCCATAATTTGTATGCTTCAATCAACTTACCGAATTGAGTACCCCAGTCACCCAAGTGGTTAATTTTAATTGGTTGATAATTTGTCTTCTTTAATAATTCAGCTAAAGAATTTCCAATTACTGTTGAACGCAAATGCCCCATTGACATTGGTTTAGCAATATTAGGAGATGACATATCAATCGTAACATTTCCTTCATGACCTAAGTCTAAATCACCATAATGATTCTGCTTTTCAATTACTTGGCCAACAATTTGTTTGCCAACTAACTTCTTATCCATAAAAAAATTAACATATGGTCCATTAGCTTCAACTTTTTCATAATCTGCTTGATCTACTTTTTTAACAATTTCACTTGCAATCAGTTGAGGTGCTTTATGCATTACTTTAGCTAGTACAAATGCAGGAAAAGCATAGTCACCCATTTTCAGAGTCTTTGGCACTTCGATTTTTTCAACAATTTCATCTAAACTTAAATCGTTACCAATTGCATCTTTAATTGATTGTGCTACTTGTGTTTTATAATCCATTCTTTAGACCTCCTTAAGTATAAAAAAATCTCTTACATAAAAATGTAAGAGACGAGTTAACCCGCGGTACCACTCTATTTGATTAAAAGTAATCCACTCAAATTATTCAGTTGGTTATTCTAAGAAGTGCGATTCGATTTCTTCCTGATATCTAGCTTTCACCATCCTAGACTCGCTTTGATATTCCAAAATCTACTAGTTTCTATCATTGAATAATTTCCAAGCGGATGACGAGAATCGAACTCGCGACGCCAGCTTGGGAAGCTGGAGTTTTACCACTAAACTACACCCGCAATTAGGTTTAGTATAGCATAAAACTACAACTTTGTCAGTATTACAACTATTTATTTTGATGCTTTCTTTTTAGTTGTTTTCTTTGTTGGCTTTTTGTTTTTCTTTTTAGCCGACTTCTTCTTTTCTGGTTTAAATTCTTTACCATACATTACAATACTTGTTAACTTAACAATCGCTTGACTGTGTAAATCACCAACTGCAATTTTATCTTCTGGATCAAATTCATCTAAACGTACTAATGCTGAATTTTCATAAATTTTTTCAATTGTTCCACTAAAATTATGTTTTAGAGGACCAAAACTTTTACATGTTACATGATCTCCAACTTTAAATTTAGTTTCCAATGTATTGCACTCCTTATCCTAAATTTCTATGAAATATTACCAAATTTTTCCTAAAATTGCAACCAATATTTATCGTTGATTTGTAATCTAGTAAAATGTAAAATATGACCGTGATTAATTTTAAAGGAGAATTGAAATGATTACTTTAGCGGGAATAATTGGTTCCGGAAAATCAACGATGACTGAGATTTTGTCTAAAGAACTCGGATCAAAAGCTTTTTTTGAACCAGTTGAAGATAATCCAGTATTACCACTTTTTTATAAGGGAAATGAAATTGCTGCACAAAAACGTGCTCAAGGAGACCCTAACGCAACCAATCCATACACATATTTATTACAGACCTTTTTTGTAAATCGACGTTTTCGGATGATTAAAGAAGCTAAAAAAGATGCGAATAACGTTTTAGACCGTTCAATTTATGAAGATGCATTATTCATGAAGATGAACACTGACATGGGAAATGCTACTGCTGTTGAATATGCTACATACCAAGAATTATTAGAGAATATGCTTGATGAATTGAAGTATTCAACTGGAGTTAATTCAAAAGACTTAATGATTTTTATTCATGTATCATATGACACTATGCTTAAGCGGATTAAGAAGCGCGGTCGCGAATATGAACAAATTGAAGCAGATCCAACATTACCTGAATATTACCAACGCCTGCTAGACTATTATGAACGTTGGCTTAAATGGTATGACAAATCACCAATCATGATTATTGATGGTGATAAATATGATTTTGTTGATCATCCAGCTGACCGGAATTTTATCTTAGATCAAATTGAAGATCAATTAGTTGAATTAAATCATATTACAAAAGAAGAAGCTGAAAAATTAAAGGCTAATCGCCAGTAACAAAAAAACGAGACAATTCGTCCCGTTTTTTTAATTTTTATTAATTAATATTTGAGTTGCATTCAAGTCAATTTGATTAGAAACGATACATGCCACCGTATATAAATCTAAAAATAATCCTAAAACAGCCATTGAATTTAAAAAGACAAATACAAAAGATGTCCAAAAAAGAATTTGGCTTAAAATTACCCATTTTCTTTTTTCACTTGAAAGTGCTTTGATTGTTTCTAATTCTTGACCGGATAAATTCCGCGGATCTCGCGGTATATTACTTGATCTTAATTTAAATAACCGCATATTAATACGAATGTTATAAATCGTTAGTACTGCTAATAGTACATATACAATAACATTTCCTAAATGCATTGCTTTGATTTTCCTTCTTCCATTAATTATCTCTGAAAAGCATTATAACATAACGTATAATAAACAAAACCAGTGAGGATTAAAATTTTCTTTGCTGCAAGTTGTATGATAAGATTAATTTAGACATTCAAGGAGGTAGAAAAATGGCAATTGATTGGAAAAAAGAAGCTGAAAGTCGCCGTGATGATCTGTTAAACGATTTAAAATCAATGTTACGGATTGAAAGTGTACGCGACGAAAGTAAAAAAACTCCCGAGGCTCCACTTGGACCAGGCCCTAAAGCAGGATTAGATCAATTCTTAAAAATTGCTGCACGCGATGGTTTTAAAACAACAAACATCGATGGAATGGCCGGTGAAATTGCCTTCGGTGAAGGCGATGAAACTTTAGGAATTCTTGCTCACGTTGATGTTATGCCTGCAGGAAAAGGCTGGAACACTGACCCCTTCAATCCCGTAATTAAAGACGGTAAGATTTATGCTCGCGGTGCTTCCGATGATAAGGGACCAAGTATGGCTGCATACTATGGTTTAAAAATCATTAAAGAATTAGGCTTACCTGTAAGTAAAAAAGTTGCATTTATTTTAGGTACAGATGAAGAAAGTTCATGGCGTGGAATGGATTACTATTTCAAAAATATGCCTGAACCAGACTTCGGCTTTTCTCCAGATGCTTTCTTCCCTATTATCAATGGTGAAAAAGGAAACGTCACTTTTGATGCTCAATTCAAAGGTGCAAACGATGGCGAATATCAATTAATCAAATTTGATTCTGGTTTACGTGAGAATATGGTTCCACGTGATGCTGAAGCTTGGGTATCTGCATCAAATTACGATTCAATGATTCATAAATTTGATGAATTTATCGCAGAAAATCCTGTTGTTGGCGAAACAGATATTCGTGATGGTAAATTATATTTACATGTAATCGGTAAAGCTGCCCACGCTCAAGAACCAACTCGCGGGATCAATGCTGGTACATACTTAGCTGTTTTCTTGAACCAATTTGATTTTAACGGCGGAGCTAAAGATTTCATTAGTTTTGCAGCTGAAAAATTACACTTGGATTCACGTGTAAAAAACTTTGACATGAATTACACTGATGATGTAATGGGTGACTTAACAATGAACGCCGGTATTTTCAAATTTGATAGTCAAAACGGCGGATCAATTACCCTAAACTTCCGTTATCCACAAGGAACTGATCCAGAATATATCAGTAAAGGATTAGAAACTGCTGCAAATCAATATCATGTTACATATAAACAACATGACGGCGGGATGGTTCCACATTATGTTCCAGAAGACGATCCACTTGTTAAAACCTTACTTGATGTATACCGTGAACAAACTGGCCAAGATGCACATGGCCAAGTTGTTGGTGGCGGAACATATGGTCGTTTGATGAAACGCGGTGTGGCATTTGGTGCAATGTTCCCAGGTGTCCCTGATACAATGCACCAAGCTAATGAATTCGTTCCAGTTGATGACTTAATTCGTGCTGCTGCAATTTACGCACAAGGAATTTATGAATTAATTAAATAAATAGTAATCCGCTAAAATACGAAGGTGTGACAAAACATCCTAAACAGGCATGTTGTAAGGAAAAAGCTCCGAATTACGTAGGATTAATTCGGAGTTTTTTGAATTTACAGACATGCCTGTTTGTTTTGGAACCCGATCATGCGGATATAGAAACAGAGGCTGGACTTACGTCACAACCTCTTTTATTATGTATCTGAATAATCGTTTTTATTCTGTCACACCTTTTTATTTGATAGGAGTAAAACATATGCGAATTGATAAATACTTAAGTAATGCAAATTTGGGATCACGTTCTGAAATAAAGAAATTGATTAAAGATAAACGGGTGCGTTTAAATGGCCAAATCGTGAAAAATGGTAAAGAAAATTTAGACATAAATCACGACATAGTTGAAGTTAATCAACATAAAATCGAATTATTTGAAAACGTTTATTTGATGTTAAATAAACCTCAAGGGGTTATTACCGCAACTACAGACTCATCCCAAAAAACTGTTTTAGATTTAATCCAACCACAAGATCGTTTTAAAGGGCTTTCACCAGTTGGACGACTTGATAAAGATACTACTGGATTATTAATATTAACCACAGATGGTCAGTTAAATCATAATCTACTAGCTCCAAATAAACATATTACAAAAATTTATTCTGCAACCATTCAAGGAATCGTTACCGACAAAGAAATTAACCGCTTTGAGCAAGGTCTAGTTTTAAAAAATGGAACTACGTTTAAACCAGCAAAATTAGAAGTTGGTTCAATTGATACAGACCAAAATCAAAGTCAAATCACAGTTTCAATTTCTGAAGGTAAATATCATCAGATTAAACGTATGTTTAAAGCTTGTGGAATGACTGTTTTAACTCTTGAGCGTCTTCAAATGGGACCACTTAAACTTGATTCGACATTAAAGCCTGGTAAATATCGTAAATTAAGTCCAAATGAACTTAATTTATTAAAGTAATAATTCATTAAAAGTAATAAATCGCGAAAATGAAGTGAATTCAACTAATTGATAGCCTAAAATCCACTCAAAAGTCGCGATTTTTTTACATATAATGATGCATAAAGACTTGCAAAGCATTAATAATATCAGTTGGTAATACAACATATTTTTCTGCAGCTAAATCATCTGCAATTTTACTATGAGTGTACACTGCAGCCTGGATAACATTTTCAACGGACTGATTCTTAAACTGTGCAAGAAAACCAGCTAAAATTCCCGTTAAAGTATCCCCCATGCCGCCTGTTGCCATCGCTGGAGTACCAATCATCAATTTTTTGCACATCCCATTTTTAAAATAAATTTCAGTATGATGCTTCTTTAAAATCACAGTAGCATTTAGTTCCTGTTGCTTTTGTTGATTATTTTCTGGAGTTTGATTAGGAATCGCAATTTTGCTTAGACGTTGCCATTCCATCTCATGCGGTGTAAAAAATAAATTAGCATTGGGGAGAATTGTCATCAGTTCGGCATGCATGCTTAGTAAGGTAATCGCGGACCCATCGATAATTAAATCTTGGTTAGCCGATATATTATTGAGAACAACTTTAAAAATTTCAATTGCATGAAAAGTTGTGCCTAATCCGGGGCCAACTACAATTACATTTGCTTGTTTTATTGCTTGAGTTAATTGTACCTTATCTAAAAAATTAATATACATTGCTTCTGGCAGTGCAGCGTGAATGGCTGTTAAATTTTCTTTTGCAGATGCAATCGTTACTAAGCCTGCACCTGAATGAACAGCAGCACTTCCAGCCATAATTGCTGCTCCGCCCATGTTTGCACAACCGCCAACAACTAATACTTTTCCAAACATTCCTTTATAACTTTCTTCTGGTCGCTTTTGAATTACTCGATTTAAAATTTGCTCTTGAATTTTCTCCATCAAACCACCCTTCCGATTTTGTTTAATAATATTGATATCTGTAAACAATTTCTATATTATTAATTATGAGGTGATTTGATGTTTTTATCAACAGGTGGATTAAACCAAGGCTACGCAATTCATGGAATTGTTAACGCCACTGTTAAACAAGAATTACAAGCAGATGAATTAGATCGAGTAGATGATTTTGATGATTTATATGATCAAGTTAAAATGAAATTAATTGACAAGGCAGTAACGAAAAATGCTGACGGAGTAATTAACGTCCGTTTCGAACCTCAAGTAGTACGTGTTTCAGTCGGTCCGAAATACATTGTTTTACACGGCTATGGTACTGCAATTAGTTTTTTGAAAAAGAAAAAATAAACTTGCTTTATTAAATTCATTATAATATACTTGATTAGTGTTGGATGCCACTGTGGCGGAACTGGCAGACGCGCAGCGTTCAGGTCGCTGTTCGGTTTATCCGAGTACAGGTTCGATTCCTGCCAGTGGCATTTTAATGAATAATATGCTTTATCCAAACATCGTAAAATATTGATTTTACGGTGTTTTTATTTTTAATGAATCATATATCTTTGTATTTTTTGTGCACACTTTGTGCACTATTGAGTACTATTTTGTCAAAAATTCCTTAACAATTTGCAACATTGTATCCCGATATTTTCCTTCTAATAAATGTCCTGCTCCTTCGATTAGGTGTAATTCACTATTTTCGTAGCATCGATGATATTTACGTGAAGCATTCGGATTTACTACCTGATCATTTGTTCCATGAATTATACAAACTTTTCCAGTAAATTCGGCGGAAACCTCATAAATTGGCAACATTTGGGCTGTTCGCAAATAAAATCCTCCTACATTGTATCCTGGACGTAATTCTTGTTTATCAGGAATATGTAATGGATCATATTGTAAATTCAATGTATGACCAGCTAAAGCATCGTCTTTTAAAGTAGCTGCAGGTGCAAGCAAAACTAATTTATCAATATAATCATGATAATAACCTCCTAACATACTTGCTACAACACCGCCCTGTGAATGTCCTAGCAAAATAATCCGGTTTACCTGTTTCATTTTACGTGCAAACTCTAATATTTTTTCTCCATCTGCTATTTCGCTCGAAACAGTCATATCACAAAAGTTACCATCACTTTCTCCATGACCATCAAAGTCAAATCTCAGTGAAGCAATTCCATTAGCTTTTAACATTTTTGCGAGTCGATAATGCATATTTCCTGGATTATTTCGTCCACAATTTCCACTAAAGCCATGCATTAATATCGCTAAATCATACCTATTTTGAGCTGGTGTTTCTAATATTCCGCGTAAAGTCAGTCCGTCTCTTTGAATTTCAATTTCTTGCATTTTTCATTCCTCCTACTTTTACTTTATATTTTTGGACAATGAATTCAAGTATAAAAAAGAGGTTGTGACATAAGTCCAGCCTCTATTTCTATATCCGCATAATCGAGTTCCAAAACAAACAGGCATGTCTGTAAATTCAAAAAACTCCGAATCAATCCTACGTAATTCGTTCGTTTTTTTCCTTACAACATGCCTGTTTAAGGTGTTTTGTCATACCTTCTCAAATTGGTTAATCAACAAAGTTCCAATCTCTGGAAATTATTCATCTTTTAATTAATTTGCTACAATATTAACTAATTTTCCAGGAACAACAATGACTTTGCGCACTGTTTTGCCCTCAAGTTCTGTCTTAACTTTTTCATCAGCTAATGCAATTTTTTCGATTTCATCTTTTGAGGCATCTTTAGCAATTACTAAATGTTGACGAATTTTTCCATTAATTTGAATAACAATTTCTACGGTAGTTTCAACCAATTTACTTTCATCGTATGTTGGCCAAGTTGCATAAGTAATTGTTCCAACATGACCTAGCTTTGTCCATAATTCTTCTGCAATGTGTGGAATAACTGGGGCAATTAATTTAACAAAACCTTCCATATACTCAAGTGGCAATGAATCAACCTTATAGCATTCATTTACAAATACCATTAATTGAGAAATAGCAGTGTTGAAGTGCAAGTCTTCAAAATCTTCAGTAACCTTCTTAACAGTTTGATTGTAAATTTTATCTAACTTACCATCATTTACAGTAGTTACCCGATCACGCAACTTATCATTTTCATCAATTAATAAATTCCAAATTCGATTGATAAATTTATGTGCACCATTTAAGCCATCTTCTGTCCATGGTTTTGAAGCTTCCAAAGGTCCCATAAACATTTCATATAAGCGTAATGTATCTGCGCCGTATTTTTCTACAATATCATCCGGATTAATAACATTTCCTTTTGACTTAGACATCTTTTCATGATTTTCGCCTAAAATCATTCCTTGGTTTACTAAACGTTGGAATGGCTCCTTAGTAGGCACAACACCTAAATCATATAAGAATTTATGCCAGAAACGGGCATATAATAAGTGCAATACCGCATGTTCTGCTCCACCGATATATAAATCAACTGGCATCCATTCTTTTAATTTATCATAATCAGCTAATGCTTCTTGATTATGCGGATCTACATAGCGTAAGAAATACCATGAACTTCCTGCCCATTGTGGCATTGTATTCGTTTCACGCTTCCCTTTTCTGCCATTTTCATCAACAACATTTACCCAATCATCTAAGTTTGCTAATGGACTTTCACCAGTACCAGATGGACGGATATTGTCAGTCTTAGGTAATTTCAAAGGTAATTCATCTTCAGGAACTAATGTTGTTTCACCATCTTCCCAGTGAATTACTGGAATTGGTTCACCCCAGTAACGTTGTCTTGAGAAGAGCCAATCACGTAAACGATAATTTACTTTTTTGTGTCCAACATGGTGTTCTTCAAGCCAATCAATCATTGTATCAATGGCTGTTTGCTTGTCCATTCCATTCAAGAAATCAGAATTAATATGCTTACCTTCGCCAGTATAAGCTTCTTTTTCAATATCTCCACCCTCAATTACTGGCTTAATTGGTAAATCAAATTTCTTAGCAAATTCATAGTCACGTTCATCATGTGCTGGAACAACCATAATTGCCCCTGTACCATATGAAGAAAGAACATAATCTGCAATCCAAATTTGAATTTTTTCACCATTTACTGGATTAATTGCATAACTACCAGTAAATACTCCAGTCTTCGTCTTTGCTAAATCTGTTCGCTCTAAGTCAGACTTGTGTGAAACTTCTTCAAGGTATTGATTTACTGCTTCCTTTTGGCTGTCAGTTGTTAATTTAGAGACCAATTGATGTTCAGGTGCAAGTACAAGAACTGAGGCACCAAAAATCGTATCTGGACGTGTTGTAAAGATTTCAATCTCATCTTCAGCTTCAGGCATGCCATCAACTTTAAAGTTAACAGCTGCGCCAACTGAACGTCCAATCCAATTCCTTTGCTGTTCTTTGATTGCTTCTGGCCAATCTAAGTCATCTAAATCATCGATCAATCGATCAGCATATGCTGTAATTTTTAACATCCATTGTTTCATTGGTTTACGAACAACTGGGAAACCGCCACGTTTTGTCTTACCATCAACAATTTCTTCATTTGCAACTACTGTTCCCAAATCTGGTGACCAATTTACAGGAACTTCAGCTTCATATGCTAAACCACGTTTGTATAATTGTTCAAAAATCCATTGAGTCCATTTGTAATATGATGGATCACTTGTATTAATTTCACGATCCCAATCATATGACAATCCTAATGACTTAATTTGTCTTCTAAAATTATTAATATTCTTTTGGGTAAATTCTCGTGGTGAGTGCCCTGTCTTTAATGCATATTGTTCTGCAGGTAAACCAAATGCATCCCATCCCATTGGATGTAACACATTGTAACCTTGCATTCTTTTCATTCGAGAAATAATATCAGTTGCAGTATAGCCTTCTGGATGACCTACGTGCAATCCTTGACCGGATGGGTATGGAAACATGTCCATTGCATAATATTTCTTTTTATCAGGATCTTCCGTTGTTTTAAAAGTCTTATGTTCATCCCAATACTTTTGCCATTTCTTTTCAATCTTTTTATGATCGTAAGCCATTAAATTCACTCCTCATAAAATATTTTTAACGTAAAAAAGTCCTATCCAAGAATAACTTGAATAGGACGAATTTTTCGCGGTACCACCTATTTTCTGACATTTTTGCCAGCACTTAATTAAGAGGATAACGTCTCTTAAACCGCTTTAATCTACTCTTTTCAATTAAAGACTCAAAGGTGAGTTCAACTTAATGTATTTAAACATTTTCACCACCATGCTCTCTCTAAAAAATACAATTAAGTTTACTAATCCTTATCTACGTTAAATATCAGTCATTATTTTATCATAAGTCAGATATTCTTTCAATTTTGTTATTTCAACTTCAGTTGTTGTCCCTTGTAAATCAAATCGGAACTTAAGTGATTAATTGCTTTCAATTGATTGACTGTCGTTCCATTTGCTGCTGCAATTTTCCATAATGAATCACCCGATTGGACTACATATTGATTATTAGTTGCAGGCTTCTCATTTGATGAATTACTACTATTACCACTAATTTTTAAATTTTGACCAACATAGATTGTATCATTAGATAAATTATTATTTTGCTTCAATTGTGACACAGTAATATTATTTTGATTTGCAATTGACCACAATGTATCTCCTGCTTTTACTGTATAATTACTATTTGATTGAGGCTTTACCGAATTACTTGAAGTTTTCTTTGAATTTGCTGTAGTTTTTTGCTCAGCTTTAAGTGACAATTTTTGACCAACATAAATCGTATCCGAAGTAAGATGATTAATTGTTTTAATTTGATTTACACTTGTTGAATGTTGATTTGCAATTGACCACAACGTATCTCCTGCCTTTACTGTATATGTTTGTGCTTGAGAATTGGTTTTATTAGCAGATTGAGTATTTTCAGTAGTTTTTGTACCTGCTTTAACCTTTAACTTTTGACCAACATAAATTGTATTTGAAGTTAATTTATTTAATGACTTAAGCTGGTTAACACTTGTATCATTTTGCGTTGCAATTTTCCACAAAGAATCTCCTGATTTTACTACGTAATAAACATCGCTTGTGTTTTGAGTCTGACTTTGAGGCTTCGTGTTATTTTCTTGAGCTTTTAATTGTAATACTTGACCAACGTAAATCGTATCTGATTTCAAGTGATTGATAGTTTTAATTTGATTTACACTTGTCGAATTATCCTTTGCAATTTGCCATAATGTATCTCCTGCTTTTACCGTATATGTTCCACTTTGACTAGTTTCATTTTTGGAATTTGTAGTTGTTTCACGCAGTTTTAATACTTGACCAACATAAATTACATTAGATGAAATTTTATTGATTGTTTTCAATGTATTTACGCTAGTATTAAATTTTTGGGAAATTCCCCAGAGTGTATCTCCTGCTTTTACTGTATATGTATCTGGATTTTGGCTTCCATTTCCAGCAGCAGTTTGATTTTCATGTTGGTTACTATTTGCAGCAGTAGAATTTTGCTGATTTTGATTATTAGTCATTGATCCACTGTAAACATCATAGCGAGTTAAATTATATTCACTAATAATTCTTGAAAGCGTATTTGCATAATTAGGATCTGTAGCATATGTTCCATAAATCCCATGTCTTAAGTTTGCAGCAGCTATTTGCGGAGTAGCTGCATTTGCACGGGTTGAATTAGGAAAATGTGAAGTAATTAATTTTGCATAACCTGTTAAAGAATCATAATATGAATCATATTTTTGAAACTTAGCATTAATTGTATGCCATGTACCGTTGTAATATTCTTGTGTCGGCATTGTTACATAATTACCTGTACCATTCCACTTTACACCAAATAAATTATGACCTTGTGTACTTAATGTACTACTTCCCCATCCACTTTCAACTGCAGCTTGTGCAATCATCAATGAAGCATAAATTCCATTTTCTTGAGCAACTTGCTGTGCTACAGGTCCAATTGTATCTAAAAAGTTTCTTACATTTCCTGGATAGGATGCATTTGAAATCTTTGCAAGCTGTAATTTAGGTGTAGTATTTTTTTGTACTTTTGAAATTTGTTCTTCTTGACTTGAGGCTTTTTCTTGTTTATTTGAACTTGATATAGATGCTGCTGTCTTTAATTGGTTTGCTTCTGAACTTGATGATGCTTGAACTACTTCAGCAGTACTTTTTTTACTACTTTGACTGCTAGATGTTTCAACAACAGAATTCAACTTTTGACTTTTCAAATTTTGAGATTGTTTTTCTGTCATAACTGCAGTGTGACTGTCATAAACAATTGATGATTGTTTTACTTGTGATCCAGCTGCCGCTGATTTAACATTTACTTTACTTTGACTTGCAGATTTTTCATTAAAACTAACTTGCATTGAGTTAGTACTTGCTTTTGCTGAACTCGAATTATCTTGACTTGAATTACTTTGCTCAATGTTATCTGCTTGTACTTTTTTATTATTTAATAACATTCCTGCAGTTCCCATTACCATTGTTGTACCAACTGCAGTTGTAACTTTCTTAATTTTTTTAAGGTGCTTTTTCTTTCTTAATACCTTTCGCTTATTTAATCTTTCACTTCTTTTATGCATTTATTCTTACCTCTTATTTTGAACTATATTTCTATTAAGCCTTATTATATCGTATTTGTCAAAGGATTCTTACTTTATTATAGATAAACTTATAATATTTTGGGTAAAAAAAAAACACCGCTAAAGCGGTGATTTATAAGTCACAACGGTTCGTACGGGACTCGAACCCGTGATCTCCTGCGTGACAGGCAGGCGTCCTAAACCAACTAGACCAACGAACCATAATTGCGGGAGCAGGATTTGAACCTACGACCTTCGGGTTATGAGCCCGACG
>DXFP01000066.1 GCA_019114385.1 Candidatus Ligilactobacillus excrementigallinarum
CAATAAGATTGGCCAATTTTGTAAATATCAATTTAATCTAAAAGAAAAAAATAACGAAATCCAATTTTTTAAATTGAATTTCGCTATTTTTATAATCGAGGCTGTTTATTGAATACTTATGTCACAGTCTCTTTTTATATCTTCATAATCGCATGTTGGAATTGCAATAACTTATCTTGAAGTATCGATAACCATGGTACAGATATTACCTGACCTAATGTTCCCAAATACAATAGGCGTAATTCAATTAACAATAAGCATAGAGTAAATCCTAAAATCAAATATTCGCCAATTCCGCCTGTTGTATAATAAATCATTTTTTCACCATGGCGTCTTCTTTTATATGGCCATAACCAATGAATACCTTCTTTAGAAAATGAATCTTCTATTAAATGGAACAAAAAGCCAAAAAGTACCCAAAAAGTTAAATAATTTCCTGAACTCGTTAAATAATGCACTTGCAAAATCGTACTCAAGATAAAAACCACTACTAGTCCAACTAGCGAATGTGTTCCCCCACGGTGTCCAAGAGTTTTATTCGCAATTCCACTCGCAATTTTATTTCTTTTGCCTAAAAAAGAACTTGGATGATCAATATCTGGTAATAAACTGCCAATTCCCAAAGCACATAAATTTAAAATACTTACCTGATTAACAGTTGCCATTAATGGGAGGCCAACTGCCATTGTCGTTGTTAAATGTGTTCGATATTTCATTTAATAATCCTTTTCAACTTTTAATGCTGATACCGAATTTCACTTTGGCCATCATGAGAAATTACATTAATTTGATCTGGAATTTGCGCGTGTAATTCGCGAACATGACTAATAATTCCAATCATCCGATTTGAACTTTCCAATGATTTCAGAATCTCCAATGCTTTTTCTAATGCATCCTCATCCAATGAACCAAATCCTTCATCAATAAATAAGGTATCAATTTGAGCACCGCCATTTTGTCGTTGAATAACTTCACCGAGTGCAAGGGCCAACGCCAACGCTGCAATAAAGCTTTCTCCGCCGGACAAGGTATGTACACTTCTAGTTTCGCCGGCTTCATCATCATAAATGTCAATTCCTAGTCCCGTTTGACTTGCAACATTTCTTTCGGCATTTTTTTGCAAAACAAATGAATATCTGCCATTTGACAGCTTAGTTAAAATTTGCGTAGCAACCTTAAGGACTTCTTTGAAATATTCCCGCAAAACAAACCGTTCCAAACCTAATTTCCGTTCACTTGTTCCGCCTGTAACAACTTGAGCCAGTTCACCTAATTCATCCAGTTGTTTTTGCGTCTTAACCTGTGCTTGGTGCTCCGTTAATACATTTTGATAGTTTTTTTCAAAAGTTGCAACTTGATTTTCCAATTTACCATAACTTAATTGCAGTTCATCCTTTTGTTGGTTCAATTGCTGTTGTTGTTTTTTTAATGCATCCATATCAGGATTATTTTGTCCCGCAATTTCTGCTTCTAACTGAACTTGCCGCGCAGTTTGCACCTTCATTTTTTCATTAAAATCATTTACTTCTTGCCGCATCTGTTCCAATTCAGGCGCCAATTGCAACCATTGATGCACTGTTGCTTCGTCAGTTTGTCGAGTTTCCAACAATTCGTTTAACTTTTTTTCAAATGAATTTAATTCAGTTTGATTATCCACAATTTGTTGAGTCAATTGCTTTAATAATGCCTCACGTGCAGTTTTAGTTTGCATAATTGCTTGTAAAGCATCTGTATTTTCTTGATATTCTTGATTAAATTGAGCAACCCGGTGTTTTAATTGTCCAATTGCCGTCTTAATTTCTGCTTCAGAATGAAATTCAGCCGACAAATTCTTTTGCTGCTCCTGATACTTAGTCTGCATCACTGCTTCGTCTCTCTTTAACTTTTCAATGACTTGACTTTGTGATTCAAACTGAGCAGTTAATTGATCAATCGTCTTGGTTAAAGTTTGCAACTCTTGTTTTTGAGTTGCTAATTTTTTCATCTCATGTTCCAATTGCTCTTTTTGCAATTTATTTTGTTCAATTTGTTGAATGAGATATTCCTTGATTTCTGCTTGATTAGCATTTTTCAAAGAAATCTGCTGTTGCAGCTTTGTCATTTTTTCGGTCATCACTTGTTGCTGCTTGTTGACTGTTTCAATCAAGCTTTCTTTTTGAGCATTAATTTGAGCCAGTTGTCGTTCAGCTTCATTTGCTGTTTGCTGAGCTTTTTTTACCTGTTCTTGAGTCACTTGCGGAATTTCCTGGTTAACTTGAGCAAGATGCGGGTGCTCAGTAGAACCGCACAATGGACAAGGTTGATTTGGTTGTAATTGAGCTGCATAATAAGCAATTTGATTTTGAGCAAAATAATTTTGTTGCTGAATTGCATTTGCTTGAGTTTGCTCAGCTTGAATTTGCCGCTGTTGAGATTCTTGCTGTAAATTTTTGATATCAGCCTGGTTAGCAGCAATGATTTTTTGTTCGCGCACAATTTCCTTGTAATTCGCTGCCAATAATTTTAACTGACTTTCTTTTTGCGCTGCTTCTAATTGTTGAGTCGCTAAATCATCTGCCTGTTCAACCTGCTTTTTTAAAGCAACACTTTGTGCTTGTTTTCGTTGCAGTTGAGATTCCAATTTCTGCTGAGTTTTTTGTTGTTTTTGCAATTCTGCTTTAATTTGCTCTAATTTTTCATGTACAGTTTGAACTTTACTAAATACCTCTAATTGAGTTTTCAATTGCTCAATTTTTGTATTTTGCTGGTCAATTTTGGGCTTTTGTTCTTCTAGTTTGCTTATCTTCTGTGACAGTTCCAGTTGTTTTTGTGCTGCCTGTTCAACTTCAGTTTGCAATTTTGTTAAAGTCTGGTGGTCATCTTTTAACTTTTGCCGTCGTTGATCAACTTCATTTATCAAAGTCTGATTTTGAACTGCCCACTGCCCATTTTTAATCGACTGTTTTAATTCACCAATACGCTTTTGATTTGCGTTCAATAGCTTTATTTCAGCATCTACCGCTGCCTTTTCCTGCATTGCCTTAATTAAAATTCGTGCTTGATTTACGTTATTATCTATCTGATTTAGTTTTTGTTGAACAACTTGTAAATCTTGTTTCTTCTTAGTTAGTTCAGTCCGCTGCTGTTCAATCAACTTTTGAGCCGCTGCTAGCCATAATTGCGGATCTTTCTGACTTTCAGTATCAACTTTAATATTTTCCATTAAGGTTTGTAAATGTGCCTGCTGCTTAGCATTTTCTTTTTGTTGCCGTCGAACTTCATTATTAATTTGATTCGTCCATTCTTCAAAGATTTCTGTTCCAAAAACTTGCCGCAATACCCGCTCCTTTTCATTGCTATTTGCAGATAAAAACTTACGAAATTGTTGCTGCGGCAAAAGTACAATTTGAGTAAACTGCTTTGCATTTAAATGTAATAAGTCTTCAATAAAATCTCGAATATCTTTGGTTTTCGTTAAAACTTCCAATTCACCAGCAGCATCCCGGTACTCAAGACGATTTTTGGCCGCATGTTTTGAAATCGAACCCTTTGCATTTTGATATTCATAAGTTGGTTCACGCGTAATTTGATATTCTTTTCCTTGATGAACAAATTTTAAGTTGACACAAGTTTTTTCATTGTTAGGAGCAAATAATGACCGCATTTGTCCCGCATTACGCTCATTTCCTGAAGTTTCCCCATATAATGCATAACAAATTCCATCAAAAATCGTAGTCTTTCCACTGCCGGTTTTTCCACTAATTAAAAATAACGGCACATTTTCAAACTGTGTAAAATCAATCGTTGTATCCTGATAAGGCCCAAAATTTTTCATTGTTAAAGTTAATGGACGCATTATTCGTCACTCCTTTCAACCTTAGTCAAAATTTCACTGGCAAATTTTAATTGAGCCGTTGATAATCCATGCCCAGTTGTGTCTTCAAAGAAATCTTGCAAAAGTTCTATTGGAGATTGTTGCTTGATTTCTCGCCGCTTTTCCTGTTCAATTTCCATCCGACCATTCTGCCGCTTAAAACTGATAATTCGCGGATAATACTCGCGTAAACGGTTCATTACATTAGGAATAATTTGCTGATCTGTTAATTCTACTGCCACAAAATCATCATCTGGAATTTTTTGATAAAAATCAGATGTAGTCAACGTCGCAAAATCCGTTTGTAAAATTTGAATGTCATTAAGCTGTGTTAACGGCTTCCATTGTGCCATTTTATCCACTGGCAAATCTGTATCAACAATCCAGACACCTTTCTCATCGTGTGCTTCGCTTACCGAAAATTTAACAGGAGAACCACTATACTGAATTGTTGGATGATGAAGAGCATTTCTGCTATGTAAATGTCCCAGTGCAACATAGTCAAACCGTTCCATTAAATCTAACGGAACAGCATCCAACCCACCAACTTCTACCTTAGTTTCTGAATCCGTGTGACTGCTGCCGGCTGCAAAATAGTGCGCTACCAATACATGATGTAATTCAGGATCAAATTTAGTTTGCATCTTGTCAATAACTTTACGCATCGCCGTTTCCAAAGTATGAATTTCAGAATCATTGAAATACTCTCTTGCAGTTGGCAACTCAAAATATGGCAATAAAAAGAACTGAGTATCTTGAATCACAATTGGAGTAAATGCATCTTTTAGTTTTGTGACTAGATTAAAATTTGCGGCCTTAAACCAATCACTCCCATTATCCAGCCGCACCGCTGAATCATGGTTTCCATTAATCGCTAAAATCGGAAAGTGATCCTTTAAATTCAGTTGAATCAACATTTGATTCAATGTCTTAACCGCTTCTTCGCTTGGAACTGAGCGATCATACAAATCACCAGCAATCACAATTGCATCCACTTTTTCTTGCAAAGCAATCTTTTCAATTTGATTGAATGCATCCCACTGCTCATCAAATAATGAAAAATCATGTAACTTCTTTCCAATATGCCAATCTGCCGTATGCAAAAATTTCATCCTTATGCTCCTTTCATTGAAAAAAGAAAGGTTGTGATACTTTAATCACAGCCTCCTTTAGTTAATTATCAACTTTTATAGTAGGAAATTCTCCGTTACGATGTTTTTTAAACTGAATACACATCTGGTTCGCCAGCTATCCTATATTAACGCTGCTCGAAATGGTCTGTGCATCCTAGTTTTAGCTAAATTTCGAGCTACCAAACTGCATGTAAGTACGAATTTCACAATTTAACTAACGTCATTTGCTCGAGATATCACAATCGGCTTAACGCTTTACATATCTTGCTTTATTTGTCTTACCATCGCCAATTCTTCATTTGTTGGTACTAACAAAGTCTTGATTGCTGAACCATTTGGTGAAATAATTCCTTCTTGGTTTGCTTGATTCTTTTGTTCATCAACCTGAATACCTAAACATTCTAATTCTTTTAATAAATCAAACCGCAAATCAATTTGGTGTTCTCCAATTCCCCCAGCAATTACCAATGCATCAATCCCGCCTAATTCAGCAAAATAACTTCCAACATATTTAACTACGCGATTGATAAAGATTTCTCGGGCAAGTGAGGCCCGTTCATCACCTTGAACCCATTTAGCTTCAATGTCCCGCATATCTGAACTAAAGCCGGAAATTCCTAAAATACCAGATTTATCATTTAATAATTCCATTACATTTTCAGCTGATTTGCCTTCTTTTTCCATCAAAAATGGCACAATGGCAGGATCAATATCTCCTGCACGTGTTCCCATTGTTAAACCTGGTAATGGCGTGAAGCCCATTGAACTATCAAATGCCTTGCCATCCTTAATAGCAGCTGCAGAGGCACCGCTGCCCAGGTGCAAAGTAATCATCTTCAAATCTTCCAATGGTTTGTCCAAAATCTCGGCTGCGCGCTTACTCAAATAACTATGACTAATTCCATGTTCACCATATCGCCGAATTCCATATTTTTCAGTTAATTCGTATGGCAAACTGTAAATGGCATTCATTTCAGGCATATCTGTGAAAAATACACTATCAAAGACTGCGTATTGATCAACATTTGGCAAAATCTTTTGCATCAATTCAATATACCGTGCTTCATGCGGATTATGCAATGGAGCAAAATCTTTTAAATTTTTAATTTCCTCTAACACTGCGGGAGTAATCTTTGTCGCCTTTGTAAATCGACGGCCACCAGCTACCACCCGATGACCAACAATTGAAATTTCATTTAATGAGGCAATTTTAAATTCCTCAATTTTCTTCAAGATTAATCTTACCGCAGATTCATATCCTAAATCAGGTTCAATGCTTTCATATTTCTTTCCATCATATTTAACAGAAATTTGAGCTTTTGGGGTATTAATCCGTTCTACTTCGCCTTCAGCAACTAATTCTTCGTTACTTAATTTGAATACTTTCCATTTAACAGATGAACTCCCAGCATTTAATAATAAAATTTTTGACATTTGATTTTCCTCCCGTCGTAATTTTCTATTACTTTGCGTTAAATTATACCAGTATTTTGTCACATAAAGGAGCTTTTTGAGTATATTTTCACACAAAATTCGCACTATTTGAGCAATTTTTTACAAAAAATGTCGATTTTTTCATTTTTTTAAACTTGATAATATCAACGTTCATCATACTTTTGTTACAAAAGCAATGCATTTTGTAACAATTAGTAATAAAAGTGCTACACCGTTGTTATATTCAGGTCTTATACTATAAACTGTTGAATCGATGAGACGTCGATTTATTATTTGTTAGTAAATATAAATTAATTAAGAAATATTTTTAGGAGTGGATATATTTATGAAGATGAAAAAGGTTTTAGTTTCAGCTGCTGCATTAACAGGTACAATTGCTGGTGCTACTGCTGTTGCAAGTGCTGACACAGTTACAGTTAAAGCTGGTGACACAGTTTCAGAACTTGCTCAAAAGTATGACACAACTGTTAATACAATCCAACAACTCAACAACCTTAAGAATCCTAACATGATTTTCGTTGGTCAACAATTAAAAGTAAATAACAACAACGAAATTCAACAAAATACACAAACACAAGCTGCTCAACAAACTTCAAACAACCAAGCAGCTTCACAAAACACACAAGCTGAACAAAGTACAACACAAGCTGCTCAACAAACTTCAAACAATCAAGCAGCTTCACAAAACACACAAGCTCAAGCTTCAAACAATAACTACAGCTCAAGTGTTTCAGGTTCAGATGCCGCTGCTAAAGCTTGGATTGCTGCTCATGAATCAAGCAACAACTACAACGCTCGTAACGGCCAATACATTGGTAAGTATCAATTAAGTGCTTCATACTTAAACGGTGACTACTCACCAGCTAACCAAGAACGTGTTGCTGACCAATACGTTTCACAACGTTACGGTTCATGGTCAAACGCACAACGTTTCTGGGAAGCAAACGGTTGGTACTAAGATTTAGATTAATTAGAACTAAACATGAAATTATTGAAAGAAGTTGTGATGAATATCACAACTTCTTTTTATATTTATTAAGGATTACGATATTAGTTCAGTTTCTTAGTGGGTTATATATACTGATAGAGATTAATTTCTTTATCAATACCTTTTTATTTTATCTTCTTTTGAAAAGCGCATAAAAAACACCCCAAATTTTAGATTTATTTTATCCAAAATTTGGGGTGCATATCAAAATTGCTAATCTCTTTTTTGAATTACACAGCAACTAAAACTGTTAATACAGCTTCGTAATAGTTGTTACGTGAAATTGGTTCCATTAAGATGAATTTTTCTTGTTCAAAAAGTTTGTCATATTGTTTCTTATTGCAGATGGCAGCAAATAAGATTGGAGCACTGAAAGTTCTTGATTGATGCCGATCGATAATTTTTCCATTCAAGTAATAACCGGCATAGATACGGTTTTTAGAAAGGAAATAATCCATCATCTTATTCAAGATAGATTTAGATTCTTCATCTTCTGCACGTGCTAAGTTATAAGGAACACGACAAGCATTGTAATAATATTCACCGTCATATTTTGAAGCAACAGTATTAGGACCAACCGGTTTAGCTGAATCTTCTGTTACCCAGGCAAAGTCTGGTACTAATCCAGATTTATGTTGGTCGCTAAGTTGTTTTAGATGACCTAACATTGATGCTTTCACTTCTAACCAACGTTTATCATGTGTAGTGTGGTAGAATGCATCAAATTGAACTGGCATAACATCTGAAGTTCTAATCATGTTATAGTACTTAGAATCCTTACCTGCCCAGTTACCAACGGTTAGGATTTTTAATTCATCATTATAGTTATATTTAAAAATATCATTTAGAATGGCTTTAGCTTCGCCAAGATATTTATCTTTTGAATCAGGCCAAGCCTTAGCTGCTTGAATCAAAGCATAAGCAATATAGATGTCACCATCAGTAGCGTTATTCTTTTCATCTTTGATTTTGTTTTTATAAATTGTTTGTTTCCATGACATTAAAGCAGTTGAATCCATGCGGTGATTAAGGTAATAGTTGTTGAGTTTCTCAAATTCTTGTTGTGAGACCTTCCCCTTCTTACCTTCAAGAGCACATATCAACATCCCATATCCGTGTCCCTCGGAAATTGAAACTGGATGTTTAGCTTTGGGTTGAGAGTCAATATATGCACTCTTCCCATGATCTGTTTCTTTAATGTATGTATGTTCCCACTGTTTATAGTAACTCGTACTAAGTTGTTTTTGACTACTACTTCTTAAATACATAATACTTAAAACTAATACTACTATTGTAATAAATGGTAGGATAATTAGTCGATTGTATGATTTTTTCAATCCTAAAACCTCCCATGTCAATCAGTAAATCGTTTCGTCTTGACCCACTTGGTTCCGTCTCTTCGTAAAATCTTGTCTAGAATTACTGAACTTAAAGCATCGACGGAAATGATAATGAATAATTGAGAGTAAGTGAAATATCCAGCAAGTGCAATCCAGACTTGTTGTGCCGTTGCTTGTCCCATTTGCGTCGACATTGCAATATTAACTTGGATAAGATAGAGTAAAATCATCAATAACCAGTTAAATAACAGGATTTGTACCAAATAGATATTACGTTCACCAAATGTAAATGGTAATTGAATTCCTGGCATGAATGCTTCTAAGCCCATGCAGACAATATTAAATAAGAAAACAAAGTCTGATAAAATAATTGCTAAGTTAAAGGCAAAGAATGTACATGCATAGTAGAATGTTTCTAATTTAACTCGCCAGTTACTATTATCGAATAAATGCTTAAAGTTTGAGATAACTACTTGATAGTTACCTTTAGCCCAACGTTTCCGTTGCATCATATAGGCTTTGAGTGTTTCCGGTTCTTGTTGGAAGGCTTCAGAGTTAAAGGCTAACGCGATTAATTTCCCACTTTGCATAATCTTGAAGGAAATATCTGTATCTTCAGTTAGCGCCCCTTTTGACCAACCACCAATACTTTTAACAAATTTTGTTTGAATAATAAAGTTTGTTCCTGGAATCCGGCCAATTTTGAACAAATGCCATAAACCAACGTGTTGGATTCTTTGAGTAACAACAATTTCCTGATTGATACATTTTGTAAGGAAATTTTGTTTAGCATTCCGTGTCTTGTTACGTCCAAAGACAGCCACGTGGCGTTCCGGATTCTCTAAGGCTTTTTCAACCAAGAAATGTAAGGCATTTTCTTCTGGCATCGCATCAGCATCATAGATACAAAGGTATTCACCTTTAGCACGTGCCATAGCTTCATTTAAAACTCCTGCCTTACTTCCTGTTCCATGACGATTAATTACAGTGACATCACGACCTTGATATTGTGGTTGACCAACAACCTCTTGCATTACTTGATAAGTATTATCTTCACAGTTATCAGCGTATAATAACAACTCGATTTTATCTGCTGGATAATTCAAGTTTAAGATGGCTTCAACCGTTGGCTTAATAACAACATCTTCGTTATGGGCAGGAACAATAATAGTTACTTTAGGATATCGTTTTAATGGTTTGATTTCGGTAACTTTCTTACTTTGCTTTAACCAAAAGTGTGTTGCAGAACAAACGACAACCAACGCCATGAACAACGAAATCCAAATCGCTATCAAAGTAGTGATCATTAGTATTTCACTTGTCATTGTTTTGTGTTTTCACCTTTCTATTTGTTGTCCTAAAATTTCGAAGAACATTAACGTAAATCTTAATCATTGCGATTGTTAGAATGAAGGCAACGATTGCAAAAGTCGATGTAATAAATAATGAAATATAGTAAAAATATACAAGCATTGCTACTTCTCCTATTGATATTCACGAATAATTTCCATTTCCTGTTCACGTACTAATTTTTTCGTTAATTGTTTAAAGTCTTTGTACTTATCAACATTTTCATTAGTGATGATTAAGTCTGAACATTGGAATTGAATTTTAGTTTCACTTTCATCTGTATGGAAAGCGGTCTTTTCCATGGTTTCCATACTACGTTCATTTAGTTTATTTAACACAATTTTTGAATTGATTGAACCGAGCACAAGGAAATATCCTTCTTCCAAATAAAACACTCTTTCACTTGGAACACGGGTATTTCGAAGTTGTTGTCCGATTTTTTTCAAAACTGTGGCTGTTTCATCAGCGTCAATTTGATGATATTGCTCACTGTGTGACCAGTAAATCAAAGTGGCACTGAATTCAGCCGCAGGAATCTTAGTTTGTTTTAAAAAGTCAATACACTTGTTATAGAAGTCCTCGGCTTCTTGAGTATTCCATAAGTTTGTAGTAACATCACGTTCATTGGAATATTTGATAATTTGGTCTTTACTTAACTTTGTACTTGCAATACTACCCGCACGAATTTTAATCAATGATGATAACCCCAACATCAATGGAAGTGCGATGACTACAATCGTTCTCTCCCAAATTGGTATTAAAATATATCCAATAATGACCATAAATACACCAATAATAAATGAAAAAATAATCAGCCAAGTAGTTAGGATACTAGGTAAAAATAGCCCTACTATTGAACCAACTAAACACAATACTGCCATTGGGTAAAAAATATTAATTGGCATATTAATGCTTCCAACTAAAAGTAAGATAATAATTGCAATCAACAATGCAATTGCTCGTTCTAAAGATAAACGATACTTTCTTCGCATATCTATATCCTCCTCATAAATATTTCCAACCTTTTACATTTTACTCGGATAAGTAACCATTTCAACCAAATTAATATCCGATTTAAAGTTTTTTGAACTTATCTTAATAAATATTTTTAAATAATAATAAGAAAGTTAAATAAATCACGAACTATATTAACTTAAATTTAAATAGTTATCTTTAAATTATTTTTAGATAAATACTTTTCTTATTCTTGAGCCAAAAAAAGAAGAGGTAGTTTTTTGAAGTGAACCCCAAAAGTTGGACACTTTATTAAATTAAGCAGTCAGGGACTGAGTTCTGTATTGAACAGGGCTCAGTCCTTTTAGTTTTATCTTAATTCTTTCGTTGTTATAGTAATAAATGTACTGATGGATTGCGCGAATTAATTCATCAGTATTTTTATATTGGCTTTCATAACCATAAAACATTTCTCTTTTCATAATGCTGAAAAAGTTTTCCATCAATCTATTGTCTAAACTATTTCCCTTACGGGACATGCTTTGAATAATTCCATGATCTTTCAAAAAATGTTGATAAGCTGAGTGTTGATTGCCATCCTTGATCACTATGTAAAATCATTCCATTTAATGACCCACATTGGCTAAGTTTATTTAACATATTAAAGGTTTGATGTAGTGTTGGAGAAGTTGAAACGTCATAGGCAATGATTTCTTCATTAAATCCATCTATTATTGGTGATAAGTAAACCTTTTTTCCAGAATGCAACTTAAATTCAGTAACATCGGTATAGCATTTTTTCTTTGGTTGGTTAGCATTAAATTGACGTTTAATCTTGTTTGGGACAATTTTACCAATAGTTCCTTTATATGAACTATAACGATTTCGCTTGAGAATTGTTTTTCCGAATAGTCCCATAACTGACATTAATCGTTTTACCTTTTTGTGATTAATCATTACTCCATTATAACGTAATACACATGTTATCCGCCGATAGCCATAATTCCCATGATGTTGGTTAAAAATATCCTTAATTTGATGCATAACCTTACGGTTTTTCCGATCTTTCTGATGAGACAATCGATAATAAAATGTCGAACGACTCATTTTGGCAATCTTTAATAAATCAGCTAACGGGAATTGGCAACGAAGTTGTTCAATTACTTTTGCTTTTTCTGCTTTTCGTTTGTCAATTCCCTTAATGCTTTTAAATAAGCATTTTCCGCTCTTAAATATAACAATTTTCTCTCAAGTTCTTTAATTTTTTTGTCTTTGGGTTCAAGTTCTTTTTGTTTATTATGCTTTGTGATAGTCTTTTTCCTCGGCCTTCCTAATGGTTTATCGGTTATATTATAATCATTTTTTTGATAAATTCGAATCCAATTAGCTACGGCACCACTACTTGATAATCCTAAGTCTAAAGCAACATTTTCCAGAGATTCATGATTAATTAATACACAATCAATAGCCTTTTTCTTTTCTTGACTGGTCCATTTATGGCGTGGTCGATTTAACCACGCGGTACCATAACGTTCTAATACACTCATTAAATAATAGAAATAAGCAGAATTAATTAGATAATATTCTTTTATTTTTTCGTATCCATATCCTTTTTGATATAAGTGATACATTTTTATTTTATCTTCTTTTGAAAAGCGCATAAAAAACACCCCAAATTTTAGATTTATTTTGTCCAAAATTTGGGGTGCATATCAATAAGTCCAACCTCTTTTTCTACATCCGCATAATCGGGTTCCAAAACAAACAGGCATGTTGTAAGGTGTTTTGTCACACCTTCATCACGTTTAGCTTAACGTTCTGTGTATTTTGAGTCTTGCCATGTGTTCCATCGCTTTTAATGAAAAGCAATGACTTTCACAAGTTACTCGAAACGGCAATCGCATTCTAAACTAACTTTCCCACCACCGGAAGTTTTGCTAATTTACTTTTACCATGTGGTGACTGATTCAATAATGCATCCGTTAGATCATTTCCAGCTAAGTTTCCATGATGTTCACCATTTTTCCAAGCAGGAGAATTTGTAACATCGTAAACTACTCCTTCAACTGCCACATATGCAGGATGACCATTTTTACCATCAAATTGCTTTAATTCATCTTTTGTAAAAGTTTTTTCTGCCATGCTAAACACCTCTATTAATTAGTAAACTCCACCTTGATACGTACCACTTGTAACATGCCGAAAATCAAATGTTGCCAAATCTTTCATTCGAATAATTCGAGTAACTCCAATTGCAACCATTAAGTTCAATGGCTTTTCAGTATTATCTGGAATAACCATTACTGCTTGTTTGCCTAATGCACGTAAATATCCCATTTCATAAGCAACACCATCATCAATTTGTGCTGGATTATACAACATAATTCCAATATCTGCACCCATCATTCCTTCAATATCTGACACATATGTGCGATTTTGCCATTCAACATCATGGGTCAATTCAGGATGTTCATTTACATCCATATTTTTATATTGATGATCTAACGGGAAATGTGAAAATTCCCGTGAAACTGTTGGATTTTGTTCAATAGCCTTCAAGCCTGCATCTAGTTGTGCCCGTTGTTCCGGAGTAAACCAACTGCATGCAATGTATGCCTTTACTGGGCTTGGTTCATTTGTCATCGTCATTCTCCATTCTATCATTGCCAATCAGCGAGAAACATATCTAACAAACAGATAAATTCCACCGCATAAACTCAAAATTCCCAAAATGATAATCATACTTCTTGCAACAAGGGCATCGCGTTCTCTCATTCCGAAAGAATTGTAAATCATCAAAAATCCAACCACTATCAATAATAAAATGATTAATATAATTGAAATTCGCATGTCGACACCACCTATTACATTTATATTCCTATTCTAGCTTACATTAGGTTTAAATGCCATTATTTTCTGTATATCTAACGCAAAATTATTATTCCTTTTCAAACAATAAAATAATCAGTTCAGCTTTCCGCATAATCGAGTTCCAAAACAAAAATAGGCAGCCGAAATAGCTGCCTATTATCATATTATTCTTTTATATTAGTACCAGCCATTTGCTTCCCAGTGGCGTTGAGCATTTACCCATGAACCATAACGTTGAGCAACATATTGGTTAGCAACACGATCTTGGTTAGCTGGTGAATCGTCACCATTTAAATATGATGCACTTAATTGATACTTACCGATGTATTGACCATTCCGTGCATTGTAGTTGCCGCCTGATTCGCGAGCTGCAATCCAGTTACGAGCTGCTTCTTCACTTTCTGAAAGATTTGATGAAGAATTGTTTGAGCTTGTATTGCTTGATTGTTGTGTATTGTTGTTTGTATTTGATGTTGTCTTAACTGCTGTTTGTTGAACTGCAGGTTGTGCACTTTGAGTATTTTGTGCTGTTTGAACATTTTGTGTTTGAACATTTTGTGTTTGAACTTGTTGTGCTTGAACAGCAGTATTAGCAGTGCCATTTGCTGCAGCAGTTGTTGTAGCAACTTGTTGTTGAACATTTTCACCGTTATTATTTACTTTTAATTGTTCGCCAACAAAAATCATGTTGATATCTTTTAAGTTGTTTAATTTTTGCAAACTTGAAACTGTAGTGTTGTATTCCTTAGCAATCTTTGAAAGAGTATCACCGCTTTTAACTGTAATTGTATCAGCATTAACTGTAGCTCCAGCAACAGTTGTAACACCTAATACTGTTGCAGCTGTAACAAATAACTTCTTCATTTTCTTCATAAAATTAATTCACTCCTGTAAAATTTTGTCTATTTCTATATCTGCTTTCTAAACTCTGTTTCGCATTCCATCGAAACAACAGTGTTTAGTATAAGAGGTCTGTGTAACAATAAAATAGCAATTAAATTACTATTTACCCTGTTTTTGTAATATTTATCTTCTGGTTGTAATATTTCGCAATAAATCTCAACAATCTATTTTGATATAGCTTGATCTAAGCCCATGCTGTAAGTTCATGGCACAAATGGTCAAAATGTGACAAAATGAATTATTTTGACATTATTTTTGGCCATTTTGGCATAATTTTTCCAAAAAAATTTAAAAAATGCGTCATAAAATAAAAAAATTCTCCAAAATTGCTTGAATTTTACTTACAATTTTAGAGAATTTCGTGTTATTCAATTTTAATTTTCTGCTTCTATTTCACGTTTGTGATGAGTAATTTTCCGGTAAACTTTGATCAACAATGTGAAAATCAAAATAATCAAGACAACTGCAATAATTACTCGTAATGTATTTCCTTTGAAAACTGCATCTCCACCAAAAGCATATAGTAATGAAGTTGGCAAAGTTCCTAATGCAATACATCCAATCAATTTCCAAATATTCATCTTCAATTTCACTGCCATGTAACTTGTAAAACTGGATGGAATAAATGGAATCGCATATCCCAAAATAATCGCTAGCGAAGGATTTTTGAACCGTTTAAAGGAAGCCATTTGATGCTTAAAATTCTTGGATTTTTTAATAAAATTAAAGTGTGCCAATAAACAAACAACTAATAAGTTGCCAATAATATAACCAATTAAATTCATTAAAATTCCTGCCCAGGGACCATACAATACTCCATTAAAAATGCAGACAACCGCTACTGGAGCACCAGGAATCGCCGTTAAGACAGCTGTCAAAATAATTAATAAGCATGCATCCTTCAAACCATGATGCCGAAAAGCTTGTTTCAAATACATTCGATCAGCTTTCGGATTAAAGAACTGTTTAATTTGAGGATAGTAATCTCGAATTAACAAGAACAATAATCCGCAAGCCAAGATAACTCCGACAGTGACAATACTATACAAAAATATCTTTCTTCGTGTTTCTTTTTTCATAATTCATCCTTATATTTTATTCTTCATTATATATGATATCATTTACCCATCATAAATAACACAATGATTTAAAATTGACACTGTGTCACTTTAGCAATATAATGAATATAAAATTGACACTGTGTCACTAGAAAGAAGTTTATTTATGCCAACTAGTACATTTGAAAACTTAAAACCTGAGAAAAAAATGCGCGTAACTCAGGCTTTGCTGAAAGAATTCTCAAACTATCCATTAAATGAAGCGCAAGTCGCCCGCATTGTTAAAAATGCAGCAATTGCACGTGGAGCGTTTTACAAATACTTTCCTAATTTAACAGACGCATACCGCTACTTGTTTGAATATGCATTGAAACAAATTCATGCAGACTTCAAGACTCATCCCACTCAAGATGCTGGATTTTTATTAGAAAAAATGGACCGCTTTATTGCCCAAGCCAATTCCAGTTCATACTTCGACCTATTTAAAATGCATTTTGCAGCAAATGAGATTCTATTGCATCCTGAAGTTTCAACTAAAAATTTGTCACCAAACGAATGGGTAATTTTTACTCTTAGTCACGAAACTTTACGAGAAATTTTTGCTGACTATCCGCATCGTAAATTTTACCTGCAACGTTTTCGCGAAGTAATCACCCGTTTAAAGGAGGAATAATCCATGTTTTTAGCACTTAAAGAAATTAAACATGAAAAATTACGCTATGGACTTATCATTTCCATGGTTGTATTAATTAGTTATTTAATTTTTATTTTAACTAGTCTTGCTCAAGGACTATCTGGACAAAATACTGAAGCAATTCAAACTTGGCATGCTCAGCAAATTGTCTTAAATAAAGATTCCAATATCAGTATGCGACAATCCTTTATTACCAAACAACAAGCTGATGATCTTCACCAAGGAAAAAATGATGCGTTAATTGGCCAAGCTGGGGTTGTCATTAAGCATTCTGGTAATCAAAATGTAACTGGAACATTCATCGGTATCAAACCTAACCAATACATTTATCAAGACATGAAGCTTACAAGTGGTCACATGCCTCAAAATGATCATGAAATCGTGGCCGATACTTCGCTTGAAAATAACGGCTACAAGTTGAATCAATGGGTACAGTTAAATTCAATTTCACAAAAATATCAAATTGTGGGATTCACTAAAAATGCCAAAATCAATATTTCACCAATTGTATATGGTCGTTTATCTGGCTGGAATGCAATCAGCAATCTTAATCCTAATTTTGTAGGAAATGCGTTAGTAACCAAAGATTCCCATTATCAAGTTAAGTCAACTGATTTGAAAGCATACTCCATCAATGATTTCATCAACAACTTGCCTGGTTATACTGCCCAGAATACCACTTTTGAATTTATGATTGGTTTCTTAATGGTAATTTCATTAATTGTAATCGCCATTTTCCTCTATATTATTACCAACCAGAAATTGCAAAATTATGCGGTTTTGCGTGCTCAAGGGATTCCTGCCAAAACATTGGTAATCAATACAATTTCACAATCCTTAATCTTAGTTATCAGTGGTATTTTAATCGGTGCAGGTTTAACCTACTTAACTAGCGTCTTTATTCCTGAAAACGTGCCAATGAGTTTCAATATACCAGTATTAAGTGTTGTCGGAATCGGTTTAACTTTAACCTCAATTTTAGGTGCCATTTTGCCTGTTCGTACGATTTTGAAAATTGATCCAATTAAGGTCATTGGTTAGAAAGGAGCGTTCTTAATGTCAGTTTTATCATTAAATAATGTTAGCAAAACCTTTGGAAAAGGCAGTGCTACTGTCCACGCATTGAAAAAAGTTAATTTTTCAATTGAGAAAGGTAAATTAGCCTTGATTTTAGGCCCTTCTGGTTCAGGAAAAAGTACATTTTTAACCATTGCCGGCAGTTTGCAAACTCCTACAAGCGGAACTGTTCAGATTAATGACAAAGATGTACATCAGCTTTCAAGTCGTGTACGCGAAAGTTTGCGCTTAAACCATCTGGGATTTGTATTGCAATCACATAACCTGGTTCCTTATCTGACTGTTCTAGAGCAATTTAAATTAGTAGATAAAGTTAAAAAAACTGGAAATCTTTCTAAAGAACAACTTGATCAATTACTTGCCCAACTTGGAATTGATAACTTAGTGCATAAATACCCTGATGAATTATCAGGTGGCCAAAGTCAACGGGTGGCCATTGCCCGTGCTTTATATCCTAACCCAGAAATTATCTTAGCCGACGAACCAACTGCAGCGTTGGATTCTGCTCATGTGGAAGAGGTTGGCAAATTATTAGCAAGTTTAGCTCATAATCAAGAAAAATCCATTGTAGTTGTAACGCATGATTTACGCTTAAAAGATTATGCAGATTCCATTTACAATATTATTGATGGGACGATGACTCGAGAAAAATAAGTTTATTTTCTCTACTCTTTTTTGATACAATAGTAAAGATATTAATAAAGAGGTGAAATGCATTGATTAAACACGAAAACTTGCCAGAATTAACTCAAAGTGATTTTAAGTGGTTAGACGTCGTCGATATTGACGAGGCTGACATTCGCGAGTTGAAAAAGTCTTTTAACTTAACTCCCGAAATCACTTCATATATTTCTGACTTAAACGAACGTCCCCACTACGACTATGATGAACATACTGATAGTCATCTTTTAGTATATGATGTACCGTTATGGCCTAGTGTAGAAATCAATCATTTCACAACGCGACCAATTGTCTTTTTAATTTATCAATCAACAGTGTTTACATTCCACACTCATAAAACAAATTATGTTTTTGATCAATTTGTAAACTCAGATATGCATAATCGTTTGGTAAATGTAAAGGACATTACTGAATTTGTAATGCTGTTTCTGTTTCATTCTACTCAATATTTCCAACGTGCTCTGACACAGATTAATACTGAACGGAATCAGTTAGACCGAGCCTTAAATAACGAAATTGCCAATCGTGATTTACGTGAATTGGCACAAATTGAAAAAAGTCTGGTATATCTTTCAAGCAGTATCAGTACTAATTTAATGATGCTCGAAGGTTTAAATAAGACGCCCTTTGCTTCACACTTTACCTCAGCTGCTTTGGAACGTTTAGATGATATTTTAATTGAATCTAATCAATCTTCGCAAATGGTAAAAATTTCAAATGAAGTTACTGAAATGCTTTCTAAAACATCCAATAACATCTTAAATAATAACCTGAATGATACCATGAAATTTTTAACGGTGTGGTCACTATTATTGACGATTCCTACTATTATTACCGGTTTCTATGGAATGAATGTTGATTTGCCATTTATGAATAATCATTGGGCATGGCTCCTGATTATTGTGTTAAATATCGGTTTTATGGTGTGGCTGTTCATCTATATGAAGAGACATCATTTTATTTAAGGATGTGCAGGCCGTCTTGAACTTGCGTAGTATAAGTCATGTGGTGCGCCCCGGATAGCGCAGCGTATTCGAAGTGCCGTATACACTTATACATAGCAAGTTAGGTCGAAGCTCAACTACTAGGATGCGCAAGCCGTCAAGTCAAGCGTGATACGAGTCGTAAAAATCAGGCAAATGCGTTAGTACTTTGGAAAAGTTTATAGTTTGACTCAATATCAATATTATAAATATTCTACAAAAATAGAGGTTGTGACGTAAAAGTCCAACCTCTATTTCTATATCATAATTACGTTCTTTTCTTACAGCATACTCATTTTTAGTATTTTGTCATTATCTTTATCTAAAAATTCCGCTTAATTTCTTTAGGTTTAGTTTCTACTAAAATATTACCCTCATGAATTGAATACAAAACTTCGGCATGTTCATTCAAGACATCATAAAAGTTTGTACCATTCAATAAAATACAGTTGGCCGGATAGCCTTCCTTAATCCCATAGTGATCTGTAATATGTAATGTTTTAGCTGCATTGTTAGTTACAAAATTATATGAATTCAAGATATCTTCATGCCCCATAAGATGACCAACTACTAATCCCATATATACTGGATCCAGCATATTACCGTCTCCCATTGGGTACCATGGATCTTTCAAATCATCTTCACCGAAGGAAACATTAATCCCAGCATCTCTTAATTCTTTAACTCGAGTCATCCCGCGCCGCTTAGGATAAGAATCGAAACGTCCACCTAGGTGCGTGTTTACTAGCGGATTAGCTACAAAATTAATATGTGACATTTTTAATAATTTGAATAATTTAAAACAATAAGCATCATTATATGAACCCATTGCAGTTGTGTGGCTTGCTGTAATCTTATCACCCATACCGGTTTCATACGCTAATGTCGCTAAGGTTTCTAACCCCCGTGCTTGCGGATCATCAATTTCATCGCAGTGCACATCAACTAACAAATCATTTTTCTGTGCCAAATCAACAATGAATTTCAATGATTCAACCCCATATTCGCGAGTAAATTCATAATGCGGAATGCCACCTAACACATCGACTCCCATTTTTACAGCTTCTTCCATTAATTCCTTACCGTGTGGGAATGACAACACCCCTTCTTGAGGAAAGGCAACTAATTGAAGTTCTATTACATCTTTTAGTTCTTCCTTAACTTCTAGCAAGGCTTTTAAAGCTGTAAAACTTGGATCAGTAACATCTACGTGACTTCTGACAAACTGAATTCCATTTTCTACTTGCCGATAAATCGCTTTTTTAGCTCGCGCTTTGACATCATCAATCGTCAAAGTTTGTTTTCTTTCAGCCCAAATATTAATGCCTTCAAATAAAGTTCCAGTTTCATTCCAACGTGGTTGCCCTGCAGTTTGCGTAGCATCTAAGTGAACATGTGAATCAATGTATGGTGGTAAAAGCAAATTTCCATGTGCATCAATTACTTGTTCGCTATCATTTGCGATTAAATCAGGTTTAATTTGAACAAATTTACCATCTTCAATTCGAATATCAGTTAACTTTGTTTGATCTGGCAATTTTACATTTTTTAATAACATCTATTTTCTCCTTTTTAAAATCATCCGTTGAATTGCATAATAAATCACTGCAGTAATTACCATTGTAATAAACGTTGCCCCAGTATAGTCAGCAATAAATGAGACTTTAGACAATAAATTATAAATGATAATTCCAATAATCCAAATGATAAAGGCAGCTAT
>DXFP01000067.1 GCA_019114385.1 Candidatus Ligilactobacillus excrementigallinarum
ATTAATTTTGCAATTGGTTTTGGCCAGAATAATTCATACATTTCCAAATCTTCCCTTGTTCGTGTTTGGTCCTCAATCATATTCGTTGTTTCTGATTCCTCATGAATTCTATGATACATCAAAATTTCATCAACAAATTGAAAGCGACCTTTTCTACTAGATATTTCATACCATGCATACCAATCTAAGGATACTTTCATCTGCTCATTAAATTGAAAATCATTTAACAAATCTAAATTATAAGAAACAGCGGGGCAGCAAATTGGATTACCAAACCCTAAAATAAATCTCCGCCAGTTGCGAGCCCTCGGAGATAGCATCATCACATTAAGCATTAACCTTTTTATTTTTAAATTGGTTGAGTTTAATCGATAACCTTGTTCAGTTAACTCTCCATAGTCTGAAAAAACAATTAATGTATCTTTTCGACTTTCAAAAGAAGTTATTATGTTTTCCAAATATTCGGGTTCGTACAAATCATCTTGATGGGCAATTGTCATATATTTTGTTTTCACAAATGACATAGCATTATTCCAATCTTTGCCAATAGATCCACCGTTTTTAGTAAAGAGTTCTAATGAGTATTTATCAGCAATTGATTTGATTGATTGATTGGGAGTGGAGGTATAAATTATTATTTTTGAAGCAACTGTTTGTTTCAACAAACTCTGTACACATTTCTCTAGATAAGGGCTTTCTTTATACGCACAGATTACAAAAGTATGTTCATTAGTTATTTTCATTTTTTTCAATTCCTCGTTTTCGATTCATCGATACTTCTTGAACTAAGTGTACCGTTTGATTTTTTAATTTTGATAATTGGATAGACTGAACAAAGGATAATACTAATAAACAAATAACTGCTAAGAATAAAATAAAATTTGAAGTAACTTGGAATCCTAGATGTATTGCCAGCCACGCAGGAACTTTGGGGAAAATAGAAAAAATTAACATTCCTATTCCAATTAACAACCAGACAAAAGCATTCTCTAACAATATTTTATTTCGATTGATACCTCTTATAACCATATACAAAAAAATGATAGCTGTAACAATCATTACAATATTAAAAATCATTCTAGTCCCCCTCCTTCATCAATGCAGTAACCAAGATAGAAGAACATACCTCACACATATATCGAATTGATTTGATTGGTGTGATTGATGATTCTCCACCTTGACGTTCAAACATATTTACTGGAGTTTCAACAATTTGAAAGCCTCTTTTTAATAAATGAACCATTGATTCTGGCTCTGGATATTTTGTAGGATAGCGACGTGCAAAGTAAGAAATCACACCTTTATCAGCTGCTCTATATCCAGAAGTTGTGTCTAATATTTTTTTACCAGTTGTTAGCAAGATAAATGTTGAAATAATCTTTATTCCAAAACGCCTCATAAATGTTGTTTGAAAGCCTGACTTACTTCCACCAACAAATCGAGAACCAACCGATAAGTTCGCTTTACCTTCAACTAATGGTTGAATCAATTCTTTCAACGAACAAATGTCATGTTGTCCATCGCCATCGAACTGCACTGCAATATCATACCCATTTTCTAAGGCATACTTGTATCCTGTTTGTACTGCTCCTCCGATACCTAAGTTCAACACCAACTGAACATGATTGAATTCATATCTATCTAAAATCTCTTGAGTTTTATCCGTTGATCCATCATTAATAATGACATAATCTAAAGTAAAATCACAAAATTCCCTATATGATTCAATTTGCTGAACTGTTTGTAATATACTTTCTTCCTCATTATAAGCAGGAATTATCATTAATACTCGCATCTCATACTCCTCTATTTAATACGATTAAACCAGTTTTTTAAGCGTAAAAATTTACGATAATAAACATTAGAAATATGTTTCATTTCAGAAGGATTACTATTTTCAAATAAACTTGCTATGCTTTGCAAAGATTGATTCGAAACAATGTTATTACTTTCGATACTATCAACCAAATCTTGATAAACATTACCTATTTGATATTTTTCATGCATTTTTTCAGCTGATTTAATTGCACATGATTTTTCATAATCAAAATGGCTTAGTAAGTAACTTATCCCTTCTTTTAATTCTGTAATATTATTTAAACGATATAATTTTCCGGCATGGGACAGTTGAAATGCAGATAAATGACCTGGATTATCACTAAAGATTACAGGTACATTATTCAACACAGCTTCCACATAAACTAATCCAAAAGTCTCCATTGCTGCAGGTAGAACACAAATATCCTTATTGGTTAGTAAACTCCATGGATTTTCTACATTACCAACCAAACGAATCCTATCTAATTGATTTTCCTCAATGAATTTATCGCACTTGTTCTTATATTTTTCATCCCAACCGCCAATAAAGACTAATTCTTTTTGTTCATTATTCTCTAATTGTGCATAAGCTTTTAACAATTCGAGTTGATTTTTTCTTTCTGTAAGTCGTCCTACACAAACAATTCTATGATCTTGGGCATCAATTAGTTCTGATTCTGTAATTTCAGTAAATGGTGAGAAACTTTTTACTTTACGGTTCAGTAGTCTATCCTGTAAATCTTTAGTCAATGCACCCGAAACAGCAAAAACTTCAGAAGAAAATGCGTCAATAAATGGAATTTTTTCACGATAATAACCAAATTCACCGAAAGGAAATTCATGAATTAACCAAATATGCGGTATATTTTCGCAACTTGCTGCTACTGCTCCTTGAAACATGTTTACTGTATTTGTAATTACCAAATCTATTTTATTATCACTAATAATACGTCTAATTTCATGAATATTTTTTTTATACATTACATCTAATTGGCCTTGTGTCCCAGGCATCCCTCCTGGTGCATCAGACCACCACCATTTTAGAATATCCAATGAAAAATACTTAATATTATTTGCAGTACAAAATTCGATATATTCCTTTTGTTTCATCAAATCAACATTTGGAAAAACATTATAAACATTATGTCCCCTACTAACTAAGTAGTTCATTAAATTAGTAATTGAGATTTCAGCTCCGTTGTCAAGTGTTCCTGTTGGTGAAATAAATAATATATTTTTGTTCATTATTATTCCCCTTTTATTAATATTTGAAGTATTTCACTATTAGTAGATTGTGTAGTACAATTTTCCAACACATAGCAATAGGCATTATCAGCAATGGTTAATCTACTTTGTTCGTCTTGAATTAAATTCTTCAATTTGATAAACCACTGATTATCCTCACACAATACTCCTGTTTTACCATCTTGTATCATATCTTTAAA
>DXFP01000008.1 GCA_019114385.1 Candidatus Ligilactobacillus excrementigallinarum
TTTTCTGCATCGCCTTTAGTCTGATTTAATTTTTTTGAATGTAAGGATCAATTTTGTCTTCCGCAATTTGAAATTTTCCGTTATACGTGTCAATTTTATGGTTGATAAACTCTAATGAATTTTCGATTTTAGTTAATTTATGTTCTAATTTTTCACGTTCTGCTATTAAAATCTCTTTACGTTGTTCGAATGTTCCATGACGATCAGTCAAAAATAATTGTGTATATTTAGCTATTGCTCCAACTGACATTTCCGCATTGCGCATGCATTTTACAAAATATATCCAGTTCAAATCATATTCGGTATAATCACGATATCCATTAGCATCACGTTTAATCGGTGGGATTAAATGCTCTTGTTCATAATATCTGAGAGTATTAGCTGTAACATTAATTTTTTTACTGACATCTGAAATATTCATTTATATCTCCTCACATTCCAAAATAAATATAAACCTTCATGTGTACTGTACATTAAGGCAAGTCAAAATTAATTTTCACGTGATTCAGTTGTATTTTTTAAACCATTCAAATAGATTTGCATTTCTAGTGCAGCATTTTCAGCAAATGTTCTATGCATTGCCGGATAACCAGCTTCTTTTACCGCTTTTTGCTGAATGTCTGACTGATGGTAAAGATGGAATAAATGCGGCAAAATTCTTAAATGAAAATAAATTAAATGTTCTGCTTGCTTCATGGTCAACTCAGGTAAGCATTTGATAATTAAAATTTCAGTGTTCTGCATTACATCGTAGAAATTTTTTTTAAATGGAATTAATTTTTCTAGAGACACATCTTTTTCGATTAATTCACCTAATAGTGGAAACCAATGTAAAATTCGCGGATATTGGGATGCAATTTCCACCCAAATTTTTATAAATTCATTTTCTGAAAATTGCTGTTCACCTAAATTAGTTTTAAGTGTTGTATACCACGCTTTAAAATCTCGTTGAATAATTAGAATAATAATTTCATTTTTAGATTTAACATATTGATAAAGATTGTTACGTGTAAAAGATAGTTTTTCACCTAACTTTTTCATCGTAATTTTGTCAAAAGGTAAATCCTGCATTAATTCAATCATTGCATTTGTGATTTGATCTAAACGAACTTGACGTTGTTCATCATTGCGTGCACGTTGAAAACTCATATAAAAAACCTCACATTTTGTTCTTGACAATTTACACTGTGTAAATTATTATAAAGCCGTAAAATAAATTACACAGTGTAAATTATTTTATAAGCATATTTTAACATAGCAATAAAAGAAAGCAAAGAAGGTAATTTAAATGACAAAATCAATTTTTATTACAGGTGCAAGTTCGGGGATTGGAATGGAAACAGCAATGTTATTTGCAAATAAAGGTTGGCAAGTCTTTGCAACCATGCGCCATCCAAAAAATGTGCATAATTTTGATGAAATGGAAAATGTAGTTACATATCCGCTTGATGTTACAGACAATGTACAAATTGAAAAGGTTGTAAATGATATTGATCAAAAATATGGCACAGTTGATGTGGTTGTAAATAATGCAGGGTATGGTTTATTAGGACCATTTGAAACAAATACTCGTGATGAAATCAAGCAACAGTTTGATGTTAACTTATTTGGAATGATGGATGTTACTCGAGCATGGTTACCTAGTATGCGTGCTCAACATAAAGGAGTAATTATTAATCTTTCATCATTAGCAGGATTAGTTCCATTTTCAGTCTTGTCAATGTATACAATTACCAAATTTGCTGTGGAAATTTTTACTGAAACTGTGGGTGAAGAGGTTGCTCCATTTGGCATTCAAATGAAAGTGGTTGAACCTGGCCCAACCAATACGAATTTTAATGGCCGTTCAATGAAAGAAGGAAGTATTCACATTCAGGATTATGATCAAATGATTGCAGATTATAAGAAGAATAGTGGCTCATTTGCAGGCGGCACGCCAGATATAATTGCTAATTTAATTTATGAAGCTGCAACAGACGGCAAAAAACAATTACATTATGCTACACCAGAAGTTAAGCAAATGGGAATGGATTATCGCCGTAAAGAAATTTAGTTAAAGGAGAATGTACAAATGAAAACATTAGTCTTATTATTTCATCCAGATTTTCAACATTCCAAAGTTAATCGGAAACTTTATGATGTAATTAAAAATAATGAAAACTTGATTATTCGTGATATGTATGCTTTATATCCAGATTTTAAAATCGATGTAAAAAAAGAGCAGCAATATATGGAAAAAGCGGATCGGATAATTTTGCAATTTCCAATTCGTTGGTACAGTTCGCCAGCATTGCTAAAGCAATGGGAGGACGACATTTTTGAAGCTGGCTGGGGTCACGCACTAGATAATAAAGAATTCACGGTGGCAGTCACTTTTGGTGCAGATGGTTATGAACATGGCGGTTATTCACATTACACACCGCATGAATTATTACGACCATTTCAGGCAACAGCATATCGAATTGGAATGAAATTTGTTGAACCATTTGTAATGACAAATGTAATGCGTGAGGATGAAGCAAAATTACAAGCTCAAATTGATCGATATGCAGATTACGTTACTAAACCATTGGTAGAGTTAGATGATTTAGGATAGGAGTGGATTTTATGAAAAATACAGATCAACAATTTAATCAAATTTTCGCAAATTATATAAAGGATTTTGAACAGACACCGATTTCAGATGAAATGCGCAGATTATTGCCAATTGTAATTTTCTCAATTCAAGGAGTAACAGAGCAATTACCTGAATATGTTAAAGATGCTGTTGTTCATGCGGTCCCCGACGAAAAAATCTTAGAGGCGATTTATCAACTAGAACCAATTGCGGGAATTGGAAAAGTAAGGGCAGCTCTTAAAGCAATTCATCAAGTAATTTCTGTGGATAATTTTAGTCAAAAACAAGACGATCCACAATTTGGAATTCAAGTTCAACAAAAAATTTATGGAACAGAAATTCGTGATTTATTAGCAGATTTACCGGATGGTGCGGGCAACTTTGTAGCTGATCATTTAACTAATCACTTTTTTGGTGATTTTTACCAACATGAAGCTTTAACAGTTAAAGAACGTGAATTATTAGAATTAGTTTCGTTCATCACATTAAACGTTGATTTTCAAATTAATGCACATGCAATTGGTTCGCTTAAAGCAGGCAACTCAGAAAGTGAAATTGTATGGACAATCATCAACATATTGCCATATGTCGGCTTTCCACTGGTAATTAACAGTATTCAAAAGGTACATGCTGCGGCCGAAAAGTTAGCTCAGATGCGTTAATTGTTTTTTAGTAAATTCAATAAAAGTCTGTACTGCTTTTGAATAACGTTTATTTTTGCGCCAAGCAAGCATGTGTCCAGTTTGAAAGTAATTTTCAAAGGGAATGAAACAAATTTCAGGTGAAGAATTTAAATAACTGATACCATCAATGCTTAACATACAGTAGTTATATTTTTCAATAAAATAGAATGCATTTGCAGAGAGATTGATTGTTAATTTAATATTGATTTTTTCTGGATTAATACCAATTACAGAAGTTAATTCGTTTTGTACAAGTGAACGACGCGGAAAAATCATAGGATAATCGTTTAAATCTTCAGCATTAATAGTTTGTTTGGATGCAAGGGGATGATTGTAATTAACAAAAATTCCCCAGCGTTCATAAATTGGAATTTTGATTAAGTGATATTTTGCAGCTTCAACCGGTTCGATTAGAAAACCCAAATCAAGCAAGCCACTATCAATTTTTTCCTTAATATCGTCGCCATCAGCGCTATATGTATTAAAACGGATAAGCGGATACTTAGCTTGGAATTGTGCAATTAGTTCATCAACAAATTGTGCAACGTGACTTTCGACGTATCCTAAATTGATGAAGCCGCTTAATTCATGATTATCAAAAAGACTAATTTCTTCTTTAGTTTGATTGATCATTGTTAAAATATCATTTGCTTTGCGTTCTAATATGCGGCCCTGTGCAGTTAATTGAATTTCTCGTTTGCCGCGAATAAATAATGTAGTATGCAGTTCATTTTCAAGTTGTTTAATTTGACGACTTAAAGTTGGTTGAGTAATATGCAAGTTTTGTGCAGCTTGAGTAATATTTTTAGTTTTAGCAATTGTAAGAAAATATTTTAGAATTCGAGTTTCCATAATATCACCTATTCATTTTGAGTATAATAAACCATTTAATATAAGTATTTTAAATCAAAGCCCACGTTAATTACAATAAAATTGAAAGGAATGATTGTTATGGCAAAAAATGAAGCAGAAGTAAAAAATAATTTGTTTGGTATGGGAAACTTAAATACCCAATTTGCTAAAGTGTTTATTGGCAATAGTTACTTGAATAATTTGGTAGTTAAGGATGATAACATTGATGTTGCAGTTGGTAACGTTGTTTTTGAACCTGGCTGTCGTAATAATTGGCACATTCATCATAATGGATTTCAAATTTTATTGGTAACTGGCGGTGAAGGCTGGTACCAAGAAGAAGGTAAGAAAGTTCAATTATTAAAACCAGGCGATGTAGTTGCAATCCATGAAGGGGTAAAACATTGGCATGGTGCAACTAAAGATAGTTGGTTCTCACATGTTGCAATTACAAAAGGTGAAAGTGAATGGTGTGAACCAGTTAATGACGAAGAATATAGTCAACTTGGTTAAGTTAGGAGGAATTTATATGGCTGAAAAACAAACTGCAGGACATGATTTATTAGGAGAATTTGCTCCAAAATTTGCAGAATTAAATGATGATGTTTTATTTGGTGAGGTTTGGTCACGTGAAGATAAATTAAGTGCAAGAGATCGCAGTATGATTACGATTGCAGCATTGATGACAAATGGTGACTATGAACAATTAAAATTTCATTTGCAACATGGTAAAGATAATGGAATTACCAAGGATGAAATGGTAGAAGTCATCACCCATTTAGCCTTTTATGTAGGTTGGCCAAAAGCATGGTCAACATTTAATATGGCCAAAGAAATTTGGAAATAGTTGATAATCAAGAGGTTGCGCAATAAGTCTAACCTCTTTTGCTTTATTAAAAGAAACGGGCATGCCTATAAGGTTATAATTCTTAAAGTCTGTACTTTGAATTTGAGTCTTTCCTTACAGCATTCCCGTTTTTGTTACATTTCCCGAACATAAGGCTTCAAGGCAGTGGAACCAAAATTTTGAATTTGAGCAAGTAGGATATTGGCACATGCCTCACAATCATCTAAAGCATTGTGATGATGTTCAAGCTTAATATGCAATTCGTCACAAATCGTATTTAATTTATAATTTGGCAGTCCTTTGTATAATGCTCGACTAGTTGCTAAGGTATCTAATGATAAAAAGTGGGGCACTGGAAGCTGATAATGTGCTAATGTTTTTTGTAAAACACTGTTATCAAACCGTGCGTTATGTGCAACTACAATTTTGGTCGGATCAAAAAAAGCTTGAATGTGTGGCCAAAGTTCATCAAATTTAGGTGCATTGGTAACCATTTTAGGGGTAATACCATGAATTTGGATGTTACGCCATGAAAAATCTGTTTCCGGTTTAATTAATGAATAAAGTTCATCAACAATTTGATTATTTTTAACGACAGTTAATGCTAATGAACAGGCACTTTCACGCTTGGCATTGGCAGTTTCAAAATCGATTGCTACAAAGTCCATCATTATTTCTCCTTAAATAATTATTGAATTTATTGTATCATTTTAAGTGAGATTAATCATTATGAAATAAAAATGTTAAAATGAAATAACAATTGAAAAGTTAAGTTTGAGGACTGTTTAAAATGAATTTTGAAAAAGTAAAAGTAAAAAAAGAATTAGCTGGGATTGAAGTCTACTTTAATGAACCATTATCAAATTATACAAATACATGTACTGGAGGACCAGCAGACTTACTAGTACTTCCAACTTCAGTTGCGGAAGTAAAGCAGGTAATTAATTGGGTAAATCAAAAGCAAATCCCATTGACTGTATTAGGTAATTCGAGTAACTTGATTGTTAAAGATGGCGGAATTCGCGGCGTAGTAATGATTTTAACCAATTTGAATCGAATTCAAATTTTGAAAAACCAAATTATTGCTGAATCCGGTGCATTATTGATTGATGTTGCTCAAATTGCTGGCGAAGAAAGTTTAACTGGTATGGAGCCTTTATCTGGAATTCCAGGCAGTGTTGGGGGCGCAGTCTTTATGAATGCTGGTGCATACGGCGGTGAAATTTCACAAGTTGTAAAATCAGTTTTAGCAGTTAGTCGTGAAGGTGAACTAAGAACTTATCGAGGAAATGAATTGCGGTTTGGCTATCGTCACAGTCGTTTCCAGGATGAAGATGAAATTGTATTACAAGCTGTATTTGAACTTCAAACAGGTCAACAAGCAGAAATTTTTAATCGAATGCGCGAATACAGCTTTTTGAGAGCATCCAAACAACCATTGGAATATCCATCATGCGGAAGTGTATTTAAACGCCCAGCTGGACATTATACTGGAAAATTAATTCATGATGCTGGTTTACAAGGGTTCCAAATTGGTGGTGCTCAAGTATCGAAAAAGCATGCAGGATTTATCGTAAACGTTGATCATGCAACGGCAACTGATTATCAAGAGGTCATTCAATACATTCAACGTGTAATTAAAGATAAATTTGACGTACAGTTAGAAACCGAAGTGCGTATTATCGGTGAAGAAAAAGAATAGTCAAATAAAAATACGCGTTTGTTTTGAATATTTATTACATGAAATATAGCAAAAGAGGTTGTGACATAAGTCCAACCTCTTTTGCTATATCCGCATAATCGGGTTCCAAAACAAACAGGCATGTCTGTAAATTCAAAAAACTCCGAATCAATACTACGTAATTCGTTCGTTTTTTCCTTACAACATGCCTGTTTAGGGTATTTTGTCACATCTTCTTTAATTTAGGCTCTAATCATTATGATGGTTTAGTTCATAATTCATACTTGAACGATAGATATTCATTGCTAACCAGATTGCTAATTGCAAAACAGAAATCATAATTACGAAAGCTAACATCCGACCATTCCACATTTTGATTAATTCTAACATTACGCCATGCGGATCCATAAATAGGTAAACGGTATGTAAGCGTAAGAATCGTCCTACATACACTCCGACTGAAGAGGCAATTGTTAGGATAATTACAATTCCAAATTTGAAAAATGGATGATCATGATGCAGCTTTTGCGCTAACACTTCAGAAACATGCGATAAACTCCAAATTCCAAATAAACTGCTAATTAATGCACTAAATACTAAATTTCCATAATGCCACCACATTTTTAGTTTAAAGACCATTAATCCGGTGGTTGCATCATATGGATTAATTTTGGCTAAGTGAAATAAATCAGTCAAAACATATGGTGCATTTGGATAGAATAACAACCAAAGTATAAAAAGTAGGATAAAGATCCATGTTGATTGTTTAGGTTTAATGTGCATCGCAATTTCAATTGGAATATATGCTAAAAATGTGTTTAGCAATAAAAAACCATACAGTGCTCGATTAGAAGCAATCGCACAAGCAATATACAACATATAAAAGATGAAAAGGAGCCTAACAATCCACCGAGCTTTCTTTTCCATTTTAATCACCTAATTATTTTCACTTAATTATATATTATTTATATTGTAACAAGTTAAACCAGAGAATGCGAAGAAAAAGAAGATTAAAAAAGTGTTTATCATTTGAAAAATAAATTAAGGATAGTGCAACTCATTGACAGGTTTCATGATACAATTACTGTATATGTATTGTGGAATCAGGAGGTAAACATGGAGTTCTTAAGTAGTATTTTTACCTGGCAACATTTTATTAATTTGATTGATATTGGAGTTGTCTGGTTTGCAATTTATAAATTAATGATGCTATTGCGCGGAACGAAGGCCGTTCAGTTATTTAAAGGTATTTTAGTTATCATTGTAATTAAATTGATTAGTTGGTATTTAGGATTAAGAACTGTATCTTGGATTACGGATCAGATTATTAATTGGGGAATTATTGCATGTATTGTAATCTTCCAGCCTGAAATTCGGCGTGGGCTTGAGCATTTAGGACGTGGATCGTTGTTTTTTAATAGTAATAAAAAACAAAATGAAGCTCAGGAAAAGATGATTTCAGCTTTAGATAAAGCAATCCAGTATATGTCAAAGCGGAGAATCGGTGCTTTAATGACAATTGAAATGAATACTGGCTTGGAAGATTATATAGAAACTGGGATTCCTTTGGATGCAGATATCAGTGGTGAATTGTTGATTAATATCTTTATTCCTAATACACCGCTGCATGACGGAGCGGTCATAATAAAAAATAATCGCATTGCAGTGGCTGCAGCTTATTTGCCATTATCAGAAAGTAACCTGATTCCCAAAGAATTGGGAACTCGTCACCGGGCAGCTGTGGGAATTAGCGAAGTGACCGATGCGTTAACAATTGTTGTTTCAGAAGAAACTGGAGCAGTTACAATCACTAAGAATAACGAATTGATTCGGAATTTAACGCGGCAAGATTATTTGAAACTTTTACGCAATGAATTGATTCCAAAAGAAGAAGCCAAAAAGAAAAATGTTTTTGTACGCTTCATCGATGGAATTAAGACACGGAAGACAAAGAAAAATAGTCATGCAATGAGTAAAGGGGGACGTAAACATTGAAATTGAGCAAATTTTTTAATACTAAGTTTATGTATGCTGTCTCCTCCCTGTTATTTGCAATTTGCTTGTTTGGATATGTAACAACGGATACTGGAATAAATACTTCAAATACAAACAAATCAAGTTTGATGTCCCAAAAATCAGTTACTTTAACGGTTCCTTTAAAGGTCAACGTTAGTTCAAAATATTTTGTTGAAGGCTATCCTGAAAATGTAAAAGTTAAAATTAATGGACCGGCTGCATTGGTCCAAACTACGCAAAATACGCAAAATTTTGAAGTTTATGCTAATTTATCAGGTCTAAAACCTGGAAAGCATAAAGTAAAACTAAAAATTTCTGGAATTAATCGCGAGTTAAGTGCGAACGTTGAACCTGAAACTATTACTGTTAAAATTAGTAAAAGGAAAACCATTAGTGCTCCTGTCCAGGTTAGATTTGACTCGACTTTGATTGGAAATGGCTACGCCGCAGGAATTGCTTCAAGCAGTTATGGAAAAGTTAAGGTTACCGGAGCTAAAAGTACAGTTGAAAAGGTAGCAAATGTAGTTGCTGATATTTCTCTACCGGAAGGAGTCGAACATACTGTTTCACAAAATGTAACTTTGCAAGCTCTTGATTCAAATGGTCGGCCACTAAATGTTGTGATTGAACCTGCATCAGTAAAAGCAACGGTTCCAATTTATGCTGCGACAACTTCTAAAAAAGTTAGTGTTCACTTGGTAGAAAGTGGAAGTAGAAACTCAGCGAAAAATTATAGTTTGTCAACTTCAACCAAAACAGTTACTGTAACGGGGACAAAACAAGCGTTGAGTCGATTGCACACATTAAACGTTGCAGTTCCAATTGATGGAATCACAAGCGACACTACAAAGACAGTTCCGATTGATACTATTCAAAATGGAATTATCTCTGTGAATCCAAATGTAATTCAAGTACGCATTACAGTTTCTGATGATAGTAATCAAAATTCTGCAGTTCCTTCATCTAAAACTGCCAATGATGCTTCAAAAAAAGCAACCAAGGATGAGAATGAAGAAGCAAGTCAAACTGATAATACGGTAAATACTTCATCTGCAGTTACTGCTGATCAGCAAAGTTTGGTAAAAGGAAATAATGAATAAAAAATACTTGATATATATATATATATATATATATATATATACTGCGTTATGTAGGCGGACTGTTAGGTATTGGCAGTTACTTGCATTTCATTTAATTAAGTTTGGTTTCATTTTTATCAAACTTTGATAACATATCCCTAGATGTGCACATTATTTGTGGCACATCTTTTTTTGATTAAGAATATTAAAAATAATGTTAACATGCATCCGAAATACTTGATTAATATATATTTATATATATTATATTCTGTAAGATATTTTCATTT
>DXFP01000009.1 GCA_019114385.1 Candidatus Ligilactobacillus excrementigallinarum
TTCTCGTGATGAATGACTTAATCAACCGGTCTATTTTTGTATATTTTTACCACGTCCGATACTCTTCAGCATTTGATTTTCAATATAATTAGCAACAATATCTTTTGATACATTATCAATTGTAGACATAAAGAAACTTGGGCTCCATAACAGTTTCTTAGTTTCAGGATGGAGTTTGAACCATTCTCTGGCAGATGTCCCCTTTAGAGATTTAACAACGTTTGATGGTGCGATATCCGGTGGAAAACTAATCATCATATGAACATAATCAGGCATTACTTCCAGATGCTCGATTGTTAAAAGCAATATGTTCTAAAATTTGTTTCATTTCTTTACGGAACTGCTCGTTAACAATAATCCCTTTTCGGTATTTAGTTACAAATACAAGATCAAAATTAAAATCATAAATACTAGTTCTTTTCTTTACTAACATATACAATCACACTCTTTCTTTTCAATTAGCTATTAATATAGATTGATATATACAATATATGTTACGATGAAACTACAGAAAAGAGGTGAACAGAACATGTTAAAAGGACAGAATATATCCTAATAAGGAACAACGAAATCTTATTGAAATGATGTTTGGCAACCAACGGTTTGTCTGAAATCAGATGTTAAGTATACTTAATCAGCGTTGTGAAAATAATAAAAACGCAGTTTTTCCAAGTAAATATGAATTGAACCTATTGTTGCCAGTGTTAAAAAAAGAATATTTATTTTTAAAAATATCAAATTCGCAATCCTTACAAATGTATACAGAGACTTTGTTTGGTACTTTTAAGCGTATCAAGGTGGTTATCCTAGATTTAAGTCGTGTAAAGCAAATAAACAATCATTCACAAGGAAACAAAACTGTATTGTGATTAACAAGCATTACATTAAAGTTCCTAAATTAGAATATCTTAAAGCATCAAAGACAGCTTGTATTCAAGGACATCAAATTAAACGCTATACTATATCATAATCATATACATCAACAGGAAAATATTATTTGTCCGTTAATTTTGAGTGTGAAAACCAAGCACTAAAAAAGACTGATAAATTCGTTGGAATTGACCTGAATACAAGTGAATTAGCTATATTTAGAATTCTAACATTAAATTTAAAACCGTTAGAACGTAAGTAACGAATCGAACAACGCAAGTTATCAAGACGTTATCAACGGGCAAAGGTCGAAATCGAATATGATCGAACTTTCAAATCAACTGATAAACAACGAAAATTAACGGATTTTCCAAATTATCAAAAACAAAAGAAAAAAGTGGTTCGTCTACATGATAAGATTTGTAATAAGCGGAATGATTACATTCCAAAAATCACGACTGACATCGTAAAAAGGTATGATATAATCGTGGTCGAAGATTTAATAGTTCTTCAATCATTAGTGAAACGAGTTTGTAAGAATACCTAGGTGACTTTTGTTGCCAAGAAAACATACTTCTAATGTCTCAGAGTTAACGTCTAAACCAACAAATAAATTCATAAAGAAAAGGTTCCTTTCTTTATGAATTTAGGAACTGTTTTAGTACTAGAGACTATCCAGAATAATATAACAGTAGTCTTGCATAAGAAAATTCCATTCTATGAGATTTTCTACTTAAGTTGAAATAAATCTCATAGAGAAACAAGTAATGGGTATGAAGTTATATCAATGGCCTGGTAAACACGTTGTACTTACATGGGAAATTAGAACACTCTTTCCTAATGAATATTATCTCAGGTACCACACAGTACTAAAACAAAAGATTATTTTTAATGGAAAAATCATCGTGAGATAATTACAAAAAATATATATTATGAGAGGGGAATAAAAGTGAAAAAAATTTTAATTGCAACGAAAAATCCTGGAAAAGCACGTGAATATCGTAAATTATTTAGTCCTAAGGGATTTGAAGTGATTACATTATTAGATTTGGATGCAGATCAAATTCCAGAAATCGATGAAAATGGGAAATCATTTGCTGAAAATGCGATGATCAAAGCCAATGCTTTAATGAAGGTAATGGGAACAACTGTCTTAGCTGATGATTCTGGTTTATGTGTGGATGCTTTAGATGGAGCACCTGGAATTTACTCAGCACGGTATGCAGGTGACCATGATGACGATGCAAATCGAAAGAAACTTTTAAAAGAACTTGCAGGAGTACCAGAAGAAAAACGGACAGCTCATTTTCACACTTCAATTGTTGTGGTTCATCCACATAAGCAACCACTTGAAGTCAGTGGTGAAGCAGAAGGCAGAATTCTTGAACGTGAAGTCGGAAACAGAGGATTTGGATATGATCCATTGTTCTATTCATTCGATTTGAAGAAAGTTTTTGCTCAAGTCACTTCAGAAGAGAAGAATAGTGTAAGTCATCGGGGGAAAGCTGTGCGTAAATTGATGCGTAATTTTGACGATTGGTGGGAAGACTAGATAGGATAGATGTACCAATGCAACATGAAATTGAAAATTTAAAACTCAAAATGATTAAATGGAGTATTTTTACCATTATCATTTTAGTGATGGGAAATTTATTTGATATTCGTTTTTTTATTATAATTGGAATTTTTAGTTTGATTTGGTGTATCATTTTATTTGCTACTTTTGTTTATCTTACCATTCGCCATTTCTATGATTGATTTTTGGTTGACAATCATTCAATGTGCGGTATAATAATAGAAGTAATTTTGCCCGTTGGTCAAATTGGTTAAGACGTCGCCCTCTCAAGGCGGAGTTGCGGGTTCGATCCCCGTACGGGTGATATACTCTTAGAATGCTCGTATTTCATATGAGCATTTTTCTTATATTAAGAGTAGACATTTTTTTAGCAATTCACTTATTTACTGGTATAATAAAAGAGTAAATAAAGTTAAGTCAGGTAAGGAGGAATAACATGCTAAAGAAAACAAAACATTTCTTAAGAGCCCATGGTGTTGACTACGAAAAAGAGCACGTTAATCCATTAATTGTGCCTGAAAAAGTATATGTGTTAAAGTTTGGCGAAAAAGGGAAGAAACTCAACAATCGTTTTATTGTTGATCACACTTATACATGGACCGGTCGCATTAAAATTAATAATATTATTTTACGGTTACATGGCCAACATCATCCGCGTGAATTTCGAAATGAAACCGAATTATTAAACTATTTACGCAAACATGCTAAATCTTTTGCAAAACAAGAAGCATAAAGCATATGATTTGATATTTTTAGTTAATCGATTTATAGTAAAGATGGTTGATAGATAAGGCTTTGCTCTAGTAGGTGAGTGAAAGCGATCAACTGTAAATCTTCGCTCCTGAGGTAGGGAGCGAAGTTTTTTTGTATTTAAAAAAGATTGAAAAGATTTTTAGTTTCCGTTAAAATGAAATGGCTGATGATAAAGCAAAAATTAAAATGATAGGAGAGTAACCAGCAAAATGATTATCCTAATATCACTTATTGTATCTTTACTTTTATCAGTTTTATTAAATTTGAGTAATCATGAAAAGCACTTTACTTGGATAATGATTGATACTTTCATGTTTACAGTTTCATTTTTAATGATTTATTTTCTAGCGATTCGAACATGAATTTCTGCTTGCTAAAGCAAAATTGAATAAAAATGTACATATATGTAATTTAATAAATTAAGTAAAAGAGGTTGTGACTAGGCACTGCCTCTTTTTTTGTATTTATATTTTTGGCTAGGTTTATACTAAAAAACATGATATTCAATGAAAATAGATGAAATCATTGAAATAATAAAAAAGCCGTTATATCAATGAAATTAAACCTGATATAACGGAACGAAATAGTATAAATTGAGCATACAGGGCACAAAGACAAATAGCCTTAAACGTTGATATATCAAGCGTTTAATGATGTTGCTTTTTTATAAGGTCTCCTTTAGGGTCTCTCAATAAATAAAGTTTGCCTGTTCTTATAATTACAAGAAATGATATAATTTGAATATAGCTTAACAAAATTTATCAAAATTCCTAACCGTGTTTAACAGCACGGTTTTTTATTTATGTTAGCATTTGTTAGCATTTTTAAAAGATAGATGTATTAAAAATAAAATTAAATTAAAGTAATATGAAAGAGTTAAGTTTAAAAAGTATGTTTTACTGATTGAGTATAAAAAAAACTCACGTAAACCATTCAAGATAATACGTGAGAAAAATCATAAAATTTATATAATTAATTCAATGTGAATGTTTTTTCTTTTTATTAGTTTTAAATACAACATAGAGAACAATAGCTATAATTATAGTTAGTATTCCAGCAATTATCAAATAAATCGGTACAGCCTTATATAATTCATTATGATCAAAAAATCTAATTATGCAACTAATAATTAAAATAGCTGAAAAAATAAGCATTGAGCATATAAAAACTGGATATTTTTTTATGATACTACATTCGCATTTTTTATCGTTTCCATGATGACTACAACTTAGTGTATCCCTGTCTGTTATTCTTGCAATGCTTTGAATTAATAAAAATATCAAACAAAGTAATCCTAGCATCAATGAAGAAAAACATATAAGAGTAGTAGATATAGAAGTATTATGAAGATTTGATAAAATTTCTTTTAGACTATCAAAACCACCAAACATCCCAAAAATTAATGCTGAAAATATTCCTAATATTGCGATAAAATCTGTATATATAGAATTTTTAATATTGCTTGCATCCTCTGCTATTACTTTTGCTTTCCGAGCTATTTCGCTTGCCTCTGAACTTTCTTCTTGTATTTTAGATATCTGTAACATACAAAGTTTAAAATGTGTTTCAATTTTAGTTTTAATTTTTTTATTATTGTTACATAAAGGATCATTTTCTTTTTCATCAAAATACAAGTTAAACTCATACGAAGCATCACTATTATCATCATATAGTTTCATTTTGCAGTTATAAATTAATTCTGTTATTTCATCATAAGGAATATTATCTTTATCTAACATGGATAATAATGTTGAAAGCATCATACTTAAATCTTTTTTTATGTGAGTTTTATCAGATACTTTTAACATATAATAGTTTTCTTTTTTACTAGTTTGTAGATTATATTGTTTTATTAATTTTGAAACGCGATTATATTGATTTTTTGATAAGCCTATTTCATTTTTGATATACAAAATATTAAGTACTAATGTTAAAAATAATAAATCTTTACTACGATTTTGTTCATCCATAATTATTGTCCTCTAACAAAATTATTGCGTATTAATGTATCTAAATCTGCATCTAATTTAACATCATTTTTCCCATAATAAATAGGTTCATGACTATGAATATCTTCTTCATTTTGTCTCCATAATGGAAGTGAGTGTGTATATTCCACTATATTAAATACATTTATACTTAATAATTTTTTTAAATACCTTTTTACTAAATTTTTAAATTCAGAAGGTATTTTTTCTTCATTATATGTATGAGTTTCAAATTGAAAATTATTAAAATTAAATTCCTCATGGTCGCTAACTTTTTTTATAGGATTTGAACCATAACTGCTATATTCTGCATATACTTCAGGAATAACTGGACCATAATCATAAGCTTTAAAAAAGCTATCTAAAGGATAGTCGCAATTATATTCTTTAATGTATTGGGCAACTAAAACAAAAAGTACCTTTTGAAGTTGTAAATTTGTAATTGATAATTCTTCTTTAATTGCCTCATCAACAATATAATCAGCACAGTCCATAGCTAACATTTTTAAAACCTCCTAGAAAATGTGATACTTTAATCATTACTGTGATTGTAACACAGAATAAAAATCTACAATAAAATTTAATAAACGTCAATTATATTTAATAAAAAATAAATATTTTTTACATTCAATTAATTTTAATACCTTTCAATATTTTACCAACAGTTCTAAACTGGACAACTTAAACTATTAAAGTGGCTGTAATATGCTTTGTATCAATGATTTACCCAAAATAAAAAGGGGCGTTTTGTCTAGTTTTGTCCAGTTTTACATTAAAGTTAATCCAAGCATTAATAAACGTTATTATAATAAGCAATTAGCAAAATATAAAAGATGCATTTTGTAAACCATATTTATAAAATAGAAATGGATGCAATCAGTTATATATATAAAATAAAAAACTGGATATTTTCCAGTTTTATTTATTATTGATAGGAATTTTGTATTAAAAAAGTAATGTGATTAATGCCAATATGGGTAAGCCACCTTGTGTAATAATTATCTTTTTCTGACTTGTAATACTGCCATATATTGCCACTAATATAATGTAAATTAAAATCATTGATGATATTAGTTTGCTATTATAAAACAGACTGACTAAAAGCATAGGAGCTAATAGCAAATTATATATACCTTGATTTTTTATTAGAGTATTGATGTACTTATTATTTAATTCATTAAGTGGAATTTTAAAGATTTTACTTGTTGCTTTTGATTTTGGAATTATTGTTTCAATAGCAAAAATAAAAATACACTCAATAATTACCATTATAATAAGACCTTTAGTTAATAAACTCATATTATTCTCCTTATACGATATTAAGATAAAAAATAATTTTAACATGCTATCTATATTTGTCGGTCAAAATTCAAATAACTTAATATTAAATTTTAGATTTCGCACCCAATATTTAAAAATATGTTAGGTTTTGTCAGGTTCATTATTAATAATATTGCTATGCCAATCATAATAAAAAAACTTTTGAAAAGCGAATTTATTATAAATGAATGTCCGTGTCCGCTCCTAGCTATTTGTAATTATATTTTTTAATAGTAGGGGGGATAAAAATAACCGTGAATAATCACGGCCATAATATTTATTTAATTTGCTTATATAGATATTCTTTGAAACCCTTTAATTTGTCTTGAATATTATTATATTCTTCTTTGCTACTCATTTCGGGATAATCTTTACAACATTCCAAGTAATCATCAAAAGTTAAACTATCAGCAAGCATTCCGATTTCTATTTGTAAGCTGTTTAAATGTTGGTTTAGTCTCTTAACGTTATCCGCTAAACTATTAAATTCGTGGACTTCATTATTATATTTTGTTATCTCTTTCGGGTCGCTTAAATCATCAATAATCATTTTACTTTTATGTAGATTAAATGGAAATTTAAGTTTATAAATGCGATTTGCTGTTAGTTGTTTAAAGCGATCATTTAAATAGCTATCTAGGTTTTTTAATCTCTTATAGTCATTTAATAATTTGTGTGTTTGGTCGTTAAATTCGTAAATATCAGCGAATAATAATTCTAATGTATTCATTCGTAGCATTCCTTTCTACATTGTTTTGATGTGTTCTTTCCAATGTTTTAAATCGCTTGTTTTTAAATATGCTGATGTTCTTAGCATCTTCGCCGATTGTTGCGCCAAAGTCATACAGCTTTCATTTATTTCGTTTTGTGTAGTTGCAATCTTGATGCCTGTCTTTCCGTTACGTTTACCAACTACGGGAACGCCTTTTTTTCTTAGGCTTTCAATGATTCCTAAAACTGTACGGCGATTTAAACGTGTAATGTTAACTAGTTCTTTAATGTTAATCGGTTCTTCTTTATGTTCAATAATTGATAGCAACAAACGTTCATTGCCTGTTAATTGTACCTTTTTCAATGTAATCACTCTTTCTTAAGTCTATGTCTGTAACCATTGCCAACATGTCAGCAAATAATAAATATGCTTGGTTGGATAATTGTTTAACTGTACTTTCTGAATATTGTAATTTTCTGGCAATTTGCCAAAATGGTAAATAATCAAAATGGCGATATGTTAGAATCTTGCTTAATCTTTTATCTTGCATCCGCTCAATAACATTTTTAACCATGTTAATAATTTCTTGGCAATAGGATGCAGTAATTACTTTATTTTCTTGGTTATTAGTATTAGTTGATGAATTAAAACCGTTATAACCAATACTTTTTAAATCAGCTAAACTTGCAAGCTGTTTATATCTTTTAAAATCATACTTAAAGAAATATCTAACATTATCGCATGTTTGCTTTTCAGATTTACTTAATGCCATTGTTTGCATCCCACCTTAAAAGATATAATTTAGATTGAGTTAATGTTTTTAATGGGATGCTAGTAGCATCTTTTTTTATGCCTTTAAAATACAGCGGTTAAAAGATAAATAGCCAAAATGCAAAGCACTGTATTAAATACAACACTTTTAATACTCAAACGCTTCTTCACTAGGTAAGTAATAACTAGGGATGCAAGAAACGACCAAATAATAACCACAAATAAATGCATTTCTTTAGTTCCTTTCTATTAAGCAATATCGTAACTATATTCAACCAATGCATATAATTTACCGTTGCAAGTTTGAAAATGAATATTACCAACGGTTATTTTTTTATCCTCATACATACGATTTATTTTTTCATTAATTTTATTGCCAGATACTAACTTCACTTTTTTATATTGTTCCATTACTTTAATTTCCTTTCTTAAAGATATGGTAGTTACTACCACTTTATTATTTTTATAGGTAGTCGTATAAATGCCTATATATCAATGTTTTTAAGCTATAACTACCGTTACTACTCTACCCCGCAATATTTTTTATTCTATATATAGCGTATATATATTTATTATTATTATTTCTATATATAAATATATATAAGGTAGTAAAGGGAGTAACAGCAGTTCTTTTACTCTCGCAAGGATTTAAGTTACTACCGCATATAAAATAAAAGGGTAGTTATACAGTAGTTATTCTTTATAAAATAGTCGTTGATATTTATTTGGCTCAACGTTACATAAATAACGTTGGTCATTTCTTAATTCATCTAATTTCTGTTGATCTTTGCCCGTCCAATATTTTAATGGTTGTCTTGTCTTATTTGGTGTATATTCCCAACCTTTATTTTTTAAAATCTTTTGTGCTCTTAAAGTAAAAGTACGTTGTTTAATTTTTTGATGGTTATTTTCATAGTCCATACAAGCCATAAAATAATTAAATAAGAATGTACTTGGTATACGTGTACTTTCTAAATCATCAAAATATTTATTAATAAAATAATAAACGGCGTCATTATCTTCTTTGATTTCGTGTGTTGCGTTGTTGCTTTCATCTGTTTGAATAAATGTAGTTACTGGTTTACTATGCAAGGCTTTATATAAAAGCCATTCAAGTAGTTCTTTACGATTAATATAATCATCTTTGATTTTTCTATTTTGGGGCGTGGCTTGGTATTGATGATTAAATTTTACAATTCTAAACCGTCTTAAATGAGCGTCTGTACTATCTTTAAAACGTGGTACGCCATTCATTGACTGAATAATTAAACTATTGAAACGATTATAATAAGGTCGCATTCCTTTAGGATTGATTAAAATAGTTTCACCAGTCGTTAATGATTTAAATTTACTACTGTCTTCGTTGAAGCTATTCGGGTCGTTATCATCTCCAATAATTACGGCTTTGTTATCAACAAGAGCCAATTTAAAATCGTCTTCAAATTCAATTAGTTTTAATTGACCGCAGTTATTTTTGCCTACTAAATTCATAATCAAATTTTCAAAAGTGCTTTTGCCGGTTCGTCCTTGTCCATCATCAATTAAGAAAATAGCACTTTCATGCGATATATTAGAATCGATAGAAGCCGTTATAATTTGCCATAATAACTTGATTTTGTCTTGTTTTCCGTTTGCAATTTGATTAAACCATTTAGAAATTGACCAGCCGTTATAAACGGGTTCAGTGGATGCGCTAGGGTTGTAATTTGTGGCTATTTTAGTCGTAAATACATAATCAGAATTAAATTTTAATAACTTATTTTGTAATCTATCGTAAACACCATTATTTACAATCACTAAATTTTTATTATGCGTGCGTGCTACTCGCTTACTTTCAAGAATAAGCTTATTAAAAACCTCGGTAATTGTCCGGTCGGTTGCTTGATTATCTACATAATTGATTAATTGTCTTATTTCGGTTTCATCTTTGCTATAAATTCCATCATCTAAGTTATACCAGTAAAGAGGCGCTTTACTTTGTTCTTCCTTATCATCTCCGATAATTCTAAAGATTCCATATTTTTCAACAATGTTAGTTATTTCCCTAAATGTAAGACGTGGCTTGATGGTCTTACCAGCGTTCACGCCTTTTTCGGGTGTGTATTCTTTTTCTTTTCGTTTTTCTATTCCGGCTTGTTTTAGCTTGCTAAATAATTCTTGATTAGTTTTAGGCGGTTTATTATTTTCTTCTTGTTGCATTTTTCGCAATTTTTTAATGTTTTCTTCTGTTTCATCGTCAAAAACTACTTCTGTATCTTTTGCCATTAATTAATCATCCTTTCTAAGATGCTTTTATAAATGCCTTTTAGTTCTTTATTTTTTAATGGTGGACTAACAAAAGCATCGTTAATAATGGATGCAAACCGGTAAACTGTTTCGGGGTCAGCACCAGTTCCAAATAACCAACCGATTACGCTAGTTAGCCAGTTATTACGGTTGCCTTGTCCTGCACCTTGTGCGATTGCATCCAGTTTCTTACCCGTGTAATACTTTCTTGTTGGTGCTCTCCGTTTTCCGACTGTTACATTAAAATCGCTTTTCTTGGTTAGTTCGTTATATATCCATTCAGGCGCATTAGTTGCATCCATCAAGGTTAATTTGTTAGTAGGTCGGTAAACATAATTATTTATGTGAGATGGTGCAATAATTACGCCGTCCGTTCTTATCTCAATGCCAACATGTTTACCAAGATTGAAGAGAGTTTTATTTGTTGGTTGCAATGGTCTATCTGTTTTATAGATTAAGTGAGTGCCACCGCTTAAAGTCCTTTCGGTATATGTTTCGGGTAAGTCATAATTTGCTTGGTTTAGTCTAGATAGAATATTCTTTAGATCATTCTTATTACTGGCATCAATATCAACTAAAACCAAGCTATTAATAGAAAGTCCTACGCCTAAATTATTAAACGGTTTAAATGTGTTTCTGATTTCGTCAATGCTATTAGTTGCATCTTTATAACCGTGTGAATGCTTTAATGGTATTTTGCTATTTTGTGATAATTGAAAAACTTTTAAGCCGTGGCTTGCTAAATGTAAGGCGGTTTCTTTAATATTCATCACCATTATTATTCACTTTCTTTCTTGTAAAATAATTCGTTACATAACACGTTATAAGGGCAACAACTCCGTAAAATTTAAATATGATATAGGCCGACATAATGTAAAACGAAACTATTAAAGCCATTTCAATAAAATTGACTTTTTCACCAAAGAAACCTTCACCGATTATCTTTTCTAAATCTTTAATCATTGCCAAACTCCTTTACTAATGTCTCGATTTCATCAATTAAACCCGTGTGCGTGTCGTGGTTATCGAATAATAATTTATACAGTTCATTTTGTTTCTGTTCCATCTCGGTAATACTTGGCGTTGCTTTAGTTCCTGGAACACTACCATCGTCAAAAGCGGGAGCAAGCTCGTATGTAACGCGATATTGTTTAATTTCTTCAATCTTATTTAGAATTTGGGTTTTACGGATGCTGTTATTATGTTTATAATTAAAAATATGAATCATAATTTTAATATTCCTTTCTAGTTTTAAAATTGTGTTTCTTGAAATTATCAGAGCGGGCAAACTCTTTTAATTCTTCTGACCGTTGTTTATCTCAACGGCTTTTTTTATTGTTTAAATAATTTCTTCATGTTGCTTTAAAAATTCGATTACTGTTTCTTTTCCGATTAGTTGCATCCCGTCAATGTTGGTTACAGGTAAACCGTTTTTGATAAATTTGTAGAGCGTATCAGTAGAAACGCCTAACCATTTCGCCATTTCTTTTTTATTCAGATAGGGTTTTGCGTGTTGTTCTTCTTTTTTAGCTTGCTTAATTGCATCCCTTAGAGCGTTATAAACATTATTGCTTAATTCTTTGCGTTGTTGTTCATCTAATACGATTTGAAACATGATTTAATATCCTTTCTATTTTTCTAAATCATTTTTAACGATTTCCAACATTTCATCAATATAGTGTTGACCGTAAAACATAACAGAAAGCAGATTTTTAATAATCTCGTTTTCTTCGTCATAATCGGTTACTTGCTTGAATTGCTGTTCAAAGTCTTTTAAATCGGTCAACATTTCAAACAGCTTTGCTTTATCTTGTTTATTCATTGTGCTTAAATTCCTTTCTTGTAAGCAGTTCTTTAATTTGCTTTGTATTTCCGCTTAATTCGCCAATGATATAAAATAGCGAATTTGCAAGGCGGTTAAACTCATAATCTTTAATTTTATCTTTTGTGCAGTCTATACTTTCAACCGCATCACTTAACAATGTAATTAATGCTTCATTTTTTGCATTTAATTCTTCGATATCCATTTATTTAAGTTCCTTTCTAGTTGGCCAAACTCAATAAATATTTTTTCAAGCCTTTAATTTTCCAGTGATGATTATTTACAAGGCGTTTAAACGCTTTGGGGTTTAATGCGATTTTTTTCTTTAATTCTGATTCGATTTCTGTAAGTTCAATTGTTTTCATGGTTTGCATCCTTTCTATTTTGTAATTTTGCTTTGATTTAAAATAAAATCAGTTGTTACGCCTAAATAACTCGCAACCTTTTGCAATGTTGTTGCGGTTGGGTCTGATTTATTCCATTTTGAAATTGAGCCATTCGCTAAATTTAAATCATGTTCAATTTTGTAAATTGAAATATCTTTCTTATTTGCTAATTGTTTAATCGTTGTAAAAATACTCATTGTATGCGATTCCTTTCTAAGAAAAAATAAATAATATATTGACAAATAATAGAAATAAATCTATTATAAAAGTATAAAAAATACACCGTGAGCATTTATGCGCTTGCGTTTATTTAGAAAAAATTCTTTTTATATAACTGAGCAACATTATTATAAAATAGAACTCTTTCTAATTCAAGTATTTTTTTAGAAATAAATACAGAGGTTTGTTTTATGAATATTTATTTGAAAATAAAAGAGTTAGCTAATGAGCATCATATAAGTATTTCAGAGTTAGAAAGAACTTTAAATTTATCAAATGGAACCATTTCTAAATGGGGCAAAAGTATGCCAAATACTAAATACTTAATACCGATTGCCAACTATTTCAATGTTTCAACTGATTATTTACTTGGCCGTACTGATAACAGAAATGTAGATAAAACTAGCGTGGATATTGAAGACGCATTAAATAGCGCAATGAGTTTCGATGGTAAGCCATTAAGCGAACATGATAAAAATATTATGCGCAACTTATTAAAAGCATATTTAAAGAATAAAGATTAAGGGCGTGTTTTTATGTTCTTTGAAAAAAGATACTTTAAAAAATACGATATAGAAATTACTTTAATTTATTCAGATTGCCGGTTAGATACTCCAGCAACCTATATTTCAAAATATAACGCCGTAATCGTTGATAATACGGCAAATAATGAAGATATAGAAAAAGCGTTACTACATGAATTAGGGCATAAAATAAAACATGAAAATGTTAAAGAATTGTACCATTCAGCGCCATCCACACATATAAAAATGGAACATGAAGCCAATGAATTTATGGTAAATGAGTTGGTAAGCGAATATATTAATTCAAATTATGCGGATGCAAGTACGATAAACTTTTCTAACTTTGCAACTAGCAACCACTTAAGCGATATAAACATAGTCAAAAAAGCCATAAAGAAACAACTAAAGTTACAATGATCTATAAAATACGCATTTACATGCGACCTTTAACCGTGGTTGAGTTGTTTCAAGTTTTTTAGGTTCTACACGCTAAAAACAAGCCATTTAAACGATATAAGTTTAAGTTTAATGCATTTTTTTCGTAGTGAAAAGTAGTAATTTTAAATATTACCTTTAATCATTATTAAGTTGTTTTCTGATATTATTTCAGGTTTTTTCAAGTTTCGGATGCATCCAGTTTTAAAATCTTTTTTATAGTGTGGCAAATGGGTCTTTAATCGTTAAAAAATGTAAGGTTTTGTAAGGTTTTAAAGTACAGTACATTAAATGTATTTAACTCGTTAAAATGTTGTTACATTAGTGCTTATAAGCGATTTAAACCAATTAAAAAAGCCTTGTTTTCTGCGCTTTTCTGCATTTATTTAACAAGGTTTACAATGTAATTTTTATAAAACTCTTTGAAACGTTATTATATAGCTGTTTACTGGTGTTTTTAACAAATCAAAAAAGCCCTATTTTGTGAACTTTTGTGAAGTTAAAATAGGCTTTCTACTGACCAATAATTATATTTCTTGGAATTATTAGAGCGGGCAAACTCAAAGAAAGGAATTTCAAGAATGGTAAAAATTGTTAAGTATGAAAATTCAAAACATGAAACACGCTATAAATTTCGTTTATATGCTGGAGTAGATGAAAAGACCGGCAAAAAGCGCTATGTTAAGCGTTCTAATTTCTTGAGCGAAGAAGAAGCGCAAAAAGAAGTAACTAATATCACTTACCAAATAAATAAAGGTGAGTTCTTTAAACAAGATAGCAATATTAAATTTAATGAGTTGTTGAATTTATGGTTAGATCTATATAAAGGGACTGTTAAGCCGTCAACGTATGCAACGACTACACGTATTTTAAATAAACACGTTTTACCGCTTTTTAAAGATTATTTTGTAAAAAAAATAACGCTTGTTGATTGCCAAAAAGCTGTTAATAAGTGGTTTAAAGAATATCCTAAACAATTAAACAGATATGTATTTTATACAACTAGAATACTTGACTATGCTGTTAAATTAGAAATTATTGATAAAAACCCATTTAAAGACGTTACTAAACCAAGAGTAAAAAAGGATGCATCCAACTTTACAAACTTCTATTCAAAAGCGGAATTAAATCAGTTTCTTTATTGTTGCAAGAATAACGGTAATTTTAAAATCTATGCTTTCTTTAGATTGCTGGCATATAGCGGAATGCGTAAAGGTGAAGCGTTGGCACTAAAATGGAAAGATATAGACTTTAATAAAAATATGATATCGATTAATAAAACGGTAACTATGGTTGAAAATAATAAGCTGGTAATTCAACCGCCTAAAACATTATCAAGTAAACGAAACTTGTACATGGATAGTAAAACAATGAGCGTTTTAAAGGAATGGAAGAATAACCAAGCTCACATTTATTATATGAATGGTAAATCAGCCCTTGAAGATAGATTAGTGTTTTCCAATAAAAGCGGTGCTATTTTGCATCCGACACGACCTAATAACTGGATGCATCAACTAAGTAAAAAATACGGCTTGAAATACATTTCTTGTCATGGTTTTAGGCATACTCACGCCAGTATATTATTCCAAGCCGGTGCAACAATAAAAGAAGTTCAAGACAGGCTAGGGCATGCGGATGCAAAGACAACATTAAACATTTATACGCATGTAACGCAAAAGGAACAAAACGAAACAGTAATTAAGTTTGCTAATTACTTGAATTAGGGTCTCTCTTTAGTTGTGGATAAGTCTATTAATCGTTGATGTGTCGGTAATTGTTTGATGAGTTTCAGGGTCTCCTTTAGGGTCTCTCTGGTGTAGTTATCAACAGATAATTATAGACACGGCAAAAAATAAAAAGCCTATAAACTCAACGTTTATAGACTTTAATAGACATATATACACACGTAAATTGAGCATACAGGGTTCGAACCTGTAAATTATGGATTCAGAGTCCACTGCCTTACCAATTTGGCGAATGCTCAAAGATTAATTACAACATGGTTAATTTTATTAAATTCATTACCGCATGTCAAGGATAAAAAGAAACAATTAAAAATTTGCTTTTAAAATTAAAAATTTTGTGTATAATTAAGACAAAAGAGAAGAGGGGAATCAGTTATGCACAAAGTATTAATTGTTATGCATGATCTGCAAAATGAAGATTATTATCGGATGAATAAGACGGAATTTGAAATATTACCTGAAGTTGGACAATATATTTATAATTCAGATGGGATTGCTTATAAAGTTGAAGCAATTACTCAATTTGCAGGATATGTTTCTGCAAAAGGAGCAGTTGCGGTAATTGTTGTCCATCAGGTTGATAAACAAGATCCAGTTAGTCGTTTGTATGGATTGAAGATTGAAGAAGATTTAGATGATTAAATAAAAAGCCTAAGATAAAGCAAGTTGTTAGCTTGTTGAGTCTTAGGCTTTTGTTATTCAAATGATAATTCAATTAAATATGTGTTTGAACGTTTTAGGTGAGCGGTAGTTGCCCATATCTCGGCAAAATTTGGCAATGGTTTACCTGCTTTTTCCCAATATGTTTTGAATAGAGCACGATGATTCTTAATAAAATCATCTGGCAAGCGATTAACCATCAATTTGTTAGCGGGAAAAAATACATCCGCGTGTTCAATTTCAGTATCGTCTGCAATGAATAATTGAATTACATTTTGGTAAGGCGACTTTGATTTAATAACAATTTTTGGATCATGTTGAATTCGATTTAGTACTTGGAATATTGAATCATATTTCAATTCCATGGCGAAATACCTTCTCTCTTAACCTTATTTTAACAACATAATCTCAAAAAGAGCAATCAAGATATCTAATAGAAGTCAAAACTTTGGTTTATAATATAAGTAGAATGTTTTGAAAGGAGAAATTAAATGGCAATCGTTCATTTTTATCTTGTACGACACGGACAGACGAAATTGAATCGAGCTGCCCGGCTACAAGGAATCACGGATTCTCCTTTAACTAAAAAAGGGATTCGAATGGCAAAGAGATTGGGACATGAATTAAGAAATATTCAATTTAGAGCGGTTTATACGAGTGATTTGAAGCGTACACAAGATACTGCAAAATACATTTTAGAAGAAAATCAACAGAAGATTCCATCAGTTTATCGCAATCCTGATTTACGCGAATTAAGTTTCGGAAGATTTGAAGAAGCACATAATCTGGATTTGATTCCGCAAGCTTTGCGGACATTAGGAATTCGGAAAATTGTCCGGGCTTTTTTGAACGAGGAACATGTTGGTGAATTGATTAAAATTTTTCGGACAATGGATGGAACAGAACAAATTGAAGATTCTGCGCATTTGAATTTACGTTTTAAACGGGCATTAACATTAATCGGTAATGAATATCAAGATCAAGAAAGTAATATTTTGATCGTTACTCATGGATTGATTTTATCAAACTTTATTGAAAGTCTATGTGGGGACGTACCACTGTTTTTGTTAGATAATTCCCGTGCTAGTCTAATTGATTATCAAAACGATAAGTTTACAATTCAATATATTAATCAAGCGGAGGATTTAAATGAAACTTACAGACATTAGACAGCAATTAGATAATTTTGTAGAGCGTAGAATTGTACCTGGAATTTCTTATGCGACGATTTTAAACGGAGAAGTTGAGACAAAAGTTTTTGGAAAAGCACAACTAGTTCCTGAAAGTGAGCCGTTAAAATATGGAATGCAATATGATGTAGCCTCGCTAACTAAGGTAGTTGGAACAACTAACGTGATTTTAAAATTAATTGAAGCCAAAAAGTTAAATTTAGATGATTCAATTCAACAGTATATTCCGCAATTTAATAATCAACGAGTAACGATTCGCCACTTATTAACTCACACTTCAGCAATTTCAGGTTATATTCCGCATCGTAATGAATTACCTCCTAAGCAATTACTGGATGCTTTAGATAATTTGCCGGTTGCAGACTGGTTTGATCAAAAAGTTGTTTATACGGATGTTGGATTAATTATGCTGGGGCAAATCATCGAAAAAATCTACCAGCAACCTGTACAAAAAGTAATTCAAAATGAGATTTTAACTCCATTAAATTTATTAGAAAGTACATTTAATCCAATTAAAGAAAATGCAGTTCCAACTGAGATTTCACCAAATCGAGGATTAATTCGCGGTGAAGTCCATGATCCGAAAGCTTTTATTTTACGGGAACATTGCGGATCTGCCGGCTTGTTTATGACATTAAATGATTTGTTGAAATTTGCCCAGTGGATTCTTTATCCTCATGGAAAATTAGTCGTTTCTGATCAAATGATAGATAGTCTCTTTCAAGATTGGACGACGCATCATTTGGGAAGATCACTTGGTTGGGATTTGAAAATTGCTCAAAATGGTGAGAAGTGGATTTATCATACAGGATTTACTGGGACGTTTATTTTATTAAATCGTAAATATAAATCAGGATTAATACTATTAACTAATCGGATTCATCCTTCAGCAGATAATCAACCGTTTTTAGATTTGCGCGATGAAATTGTTGAGCAATTTATAAATAATGATTGCGTTTACAAAAGCTAAGGAACTTGATAAAATAAAAGTATATACAAATAGATAGAAGGTAGTATATATGAATGAACCACTCTTTTTGAAACCATATTTTCAAGAAAAAATTTGGGGAGGTGACCGCTTAAAAACGGAATTTGGTTATGATATTCCAAGTGATCACACGGGTGAATGCTGGGCAATTTCAGCTCATCCACACGGTCCAGCTACGGTTGAAAACGGACCATATAAAGGTGAAACTTTAGATGAAGTTTGGAATCAGCACCGTGAAATCTTTGGAAATGCCAAAGGGGATGTCTTTCCACTTTTAACTAAGATTTTGGATGCTAAAACAGATTTGTCAGTTCAGGTTCATCCCGATGATAAATACGCGATGGAACATGAACATGAATTAGGCAAGACTGAATGCTGGTATGTGATTAAAGCGGATGAAGGTTCGGTAATGTACTATGGTCATAATGCAAAGAGTCGAGAAGAATTGCAACAAATGATTGAAAATCACGAATGGGATAAATTGTTACGTAAAGTTCCTGTTCATGCAGGCGATTTCCTATATGTTCCAAGTGGCACAATTCATGCAATCGGCAAAGGAATTATGGTACTTGAAACGCAGCAAAGTTCAGACACCACATACCGGTTATATGATTTTGATCGGGTAGATGCTAAGACTGGCAAAAAGCGTGAACTACATTTAAAACAATCAATTGAATGTACTAATGTACCGCACAAAGATCCAGAATTAAAACAAGTTAAAAGTAAAGTAGGCGATGTGAATGTTACTCAATTTGTTTCAACGAAGTTCTTTGCAGTTTATGAGTGGCACGTTCAAAACGATGAAGGAACATTTAAGCGGGAATCTGCGCCATATACATTAGTATCTGTATTAGATGGTAAGGGCGAAGTAATTGTGGATGGCAAGCATTATCCAATTCAAAAGGGAATGCACTTTATTTTGCCATATGATGTTAAGGAATGGACAATAAAAGGCAATTTACAAATTATTGCTTCAGAACCAGGAAAAGATGCATAGAGAACAAAAGAGACTGTGACATAAGTCCAGTCTCTATTTTTATATCTGCATAATCGGAGTCAAAAACAAACAGGCATGTCTGTAAGTCCAAAAAACTCTGAGTCTTTACTGTGTAATTCGTTCGTTTTTTATAACATGCCTGTTTTGAGTGTTTTGTCATATCTTCTTTTGTTTTAATATGTGGGTTTGATTTCAAGTGCTTCTTGCTTTGAAAAATCTACATTCGGATATTTATGCTTCAACGCTGTTAATAATAAGCGTTTTGCTAAATTACCATTGCGTGCAAGGATTGGACCATGGAAATACGTGCCAAAGGTATTCTTATAAATTGCACCTTCAGAGCCGTCTTGGCCATTGTTACCATTTCCTTTTAATACTTTTCCAAGAGGACGTTCATTTTCACCAAGGAAAGTTACACCGCTATGATTTTCAAAGCCATGATATTCTTCGCCGGTCTCTTCATTTTTAATTGTAATATCCCCGATAAACCGATTATCTTTTTGTGTTTCAGTCCGATGACTTAATACACCTAAACCAGGAATTTTTTTGCCATCAGCACCAACATAGTATTGACCAAGCATTTGGTAACCGCCGCAGATTGCTAATAATGGCTTGCCTTCTTCAATAAATTTTTGAATTTCGTCGTGTTTGTTAGGTAGATCTTTTGAAACGATGGTTTGTTCGAAATCTTGACCGCCTCCAAAGAGAGCAATGTCAAAATCATCAGCATTAAAGGTATCATCTAATGAAATTAATTGCACATCAATGTTTGTATCCATTTGCTTGGCATAGTATTTCATTACTAAAATATTGCCGATATCACTATATGTGTTTAATAAATCACCATATAAATGGGCTAAACGTAATTCGTATTTCATTTAATCCATTCCTCCTTTAATGTAGTTTTCATCTGCAAGTAATTTACGTAATTGCAAGACTGCCGTATAAGTTGCTAAAACGTAAACGTGTTTGGTTGGCATTTGTTCGATAAATTTAACCGCATCACTTAGATTTTCACGTTGATGGAAGTTTTTTTCTGGAACGCCGGCAACTCTAAGCCGGAATGTAATATCTTTGTATCGTTCACCACCTGTTAACACAGATGGAATCCGATCAAATGGCAATTCTTCAAATGAACCATCCCAAATCCAACTGGTATCGATTCCATCTGCATAGTTAGCGTTTAATAAAACTGCTAAAGAGAATGGATTTTTATCGGTTTTAATCATTTGCAATACTTGATCTAACCCGACTGGATTTTTAACTAAGATTAATGTGACTTCTTTATTGCCAATTTTAATCACTTCTTGGCGTCCAAAAATCTTTTGATCTGGGTCACTTAATGCCTTAGTGATTTCAAATGGCAATAATCCAAATTCACTTCCGACAGCATATGCGGCTAAGGCATTATAAATATTATAAGTACCACCAATATGCAAGGTAATTTCTTCATCATTAATCTTAAATTTTGACCATTGCGGAGTTTGGTCCATAATTTCAGTTACTTTGTAAGTTAATTCTGGACGTTCATAACCGCAGTTTGGACAGAAATATTTTCCTAAATTACCATATGTGCGGCTCTTATATTGAATAATATGGTTACATTCAGGACAAAGAACCCCATCAGTGTTGGCTGGTGCCTTTTGAATACAATCAGGTTCATTATCAAAGCCAAAGTAGACAGTTGGATTAGGCAACTCTACACTGTGGAATAAAGGTTCATCACCGTTTGCGATAATTTTGGCATTTGGATGCATCCGAATCCCCTTTAAAATCTTGTTATATGTGGTGTAAATTTCACCAAAGCGGTCCAACTGATCGCGGAAAAGGTTAGTTAAAACAAATGCAGTCGGTTCAATGTATTCTGAAATAATTGGAACATTGGCTTCATCAGTTTCAAGAACAGCTAATTTTTTGCCATTTTTAACTTTTTTAGCAGTTAAAAAGGCGGTAACGATTCCCTGCTTCATATTTGAGCCGCTAGGATTAGTTAAGATATTTTTAAATTTTTCAGATAAGACTTTAACAGTTAATGCTGTGGTTAAAGTTTTGCCGTTTGTACCAGTTACGATGATGATTTCGTAATCTTGGGCGAGTGCCTGTAAAACATCTGGATCAATTGCAAGGGTTAATTTTCCTGGTAAACTAGTTCCGCCGTGCATAAAATTGTGGAGAAACCAGTATGATGATTTACCAGCTGCAATTGCAATCTTGCTTTTTAAAGACATTTCTCAATCTTCCTCACTATATAAGTATTCTTTTTGTATTTTACCATAGATGAGATATAAATTTCATTTTGTTGTGCTAGGTGTTCAAATCAACTAGAAAATCGTTTATACTAATAGAGAATGACAAATTTGGAAGTGAAAATCAATGGCACAATTATTTTTTCGATATGGTGCAATGAACAGCGGCAAGTCGATTGAAATTTTAAAAGTTGCTCATAATTATGAAGAACAAAATAAAAAAGTAATTTTGATGACTAGTGCAATCGATAACCGTGATGGAGTAGGTTTTGTGTCCAGTCGAATCGGATTAAAGCGACCTGCTTTTCCAGTGGAAGATCAAACAGATATTTTTAAATATGTGAAAGCTCAAAATCAAGCGGAAAAAATTGCGTGTGTGTTAGTTGATGAGGCTCAATTTTTAAAAAAAGAGCATGTACGTCAATTAACGAAAGTTGTTGATCGGTTAGATATTCCAGTAATGACTTTTGGATTAAAGAACGATTTTCGCAATGAATTATTTGAGGGTTCGAAATATTTGTTGCTTTATGCAGATAAAATTGAAGAAATGAAAACGATTTGCTGGTTCTGTAATAAGAAGGCAACTATGAATTTGCGTATTAATGATGGCCAGCCGGTTTATTCTGGTGAACAGATTTTGATTGCAGGAAATGAAGCTTATTTTCCAGTTTGCAGACGGCATTACTTTAATCCCCCAGTTGATGAAATTCAAAAAATGAATGATTAGGTGATTTTAAGGAGGACCAAATGGATAAATTATTTGATAGATTGCAAATGCTTGAGGATCGTTATGAAGAATTAGGTGAATTACTTTCTGATCCTGAAGTTATTGCTGATACAAATCGTTTCACAAAATTGTCAAAAGAAATGGTTGATTTACGTGAAACAGTTGAAAAATATAATCAATACAAGAAAGTCGTTCAACAAATTTCTGATGATGAAGAAATGTTGAACGCTGGTTTAGACGATGATGAAATGACTGCAATGGTCAAAGAAGAACTTGCAGCCTCAAAGGAAGAAAAGGAAAAATTAGAAGAAGAAATTAAGGTTTTATTACTGCCAAAAGACCCTAATGATGACAAAAACATTATTATGGAAATTCGTGGAGCTGCTGGTGGGGATGAAGCTAGTTTATTTGCTGCTGATTTATTTAATATGTACAGTAAATATGCTGAAAAACAAGGTTGGTCAATTGAAGTTGTTGATAAAAATGTGACTGAAGTTGGCGGTTTTAAAGAAATCGTATTGTTAATTAATGGTAAAAATGTTTACTCTAAACTTAAATATGAAAGTGGTGCACACCGGGTTCAACGGGTTCCAGTAACTGAATCTGCTGGGCGGATACATACTTCAACTGCCACGGTTGTAGTTATGCCAGAAGAGGAAGACGTTGAAATTGAAATTGATCCAAAAGATATCCGGGTTGATGTCTTCCGTTCATCAGGTGCTGGTGGACAACACATTAACAAAACTTCTTCAGCTGTGCGAATGACTCACTTGCCAACTGGAATTGTAGTTTCAATGCAAGATCAGCGTTCACAACAACAAAACCGTGAAAAAGCAATGCGAATTTTGAAAGCCCGGGTTTACGATTATTATAAATCTCAAGAACAAAGTGAATATGATGAAAATCGAAAATCAGCAGTTGGGACTGGTGATCGTTCTGAACGGATTAGAACATATAATTATCCCCAAAATCGTGTAACTGATCATCGAATCGGATTAACGTTAAACAAACTTGATAAAATCATGAATGGTGAGTTAGACGATATCATTGATGCATTAGTCTTATATGATCAAACTAAGGCATTGGAGCAATTGCAGAATGAATAGAACTTTTTTTCAGGCCCAGAAATGGGCTTTTTCTTTTATAAAAGATAATCCTGAATTAGATGAGTCTGGAGTAACGATGCTTTTATGCGGTCAAATGAATTGGTCACAAACAGATTTATTATTAAATTTACGGCAACCAATATCGGATAGTGAATGGCAGAAATTTAAGGCAAATGTTGAGCAATATCAAGCGGGATGGCCAGTACAGTATATTTTAGGCAAAGCAGAATTTTTTGGCTTAACCTTAAAAGTTACTCCAGATATTTTAATTCCGCGTTTAGAAACAGAAGAATTAGTCGAATGGATTTTAACTGATTTTTCCCAAATGCAAGGATTAAACGTGTTAGATATCGGCACTGGCAGCGGAGCAATTGGTTTGGCATTAAAACATGAACAGCCAACTTGGAAAGTAACCTTAGCCGATCTTTCAGGCAAGGCCCTTTCAATTGCACGTGAAAATGCATTAAAACTAAATTTGAACGTTGATACCATTGAAAGTGACTTATTTGAAAAAATTAAACAGCCTTATGATATTATTGTTTCAAATCCGCCATATATTGCAGAAGATGAAAAGCAATTTATGGATCAAAGTGTATTGGAACATGAACCGCAAATGGCATTATTCGCCGCTCAGAATGGATTGGCGATCTATCAGCGTATTGCACTGGAATGTCAGCAAAATATAAAAGCTAATTCAGTGATTTATTTAGAAATTGGGTTTAATCAAGGCCAAAAGGTTTCTCAAATTTTTCATCAGGCTTTTCCACACGCTGAAATTACTGTCAAAAAAGATATCGCAGGTCATGATCGGATGGTTAGAATTAAATTAAAGAAGGGATAAAAATGGAAATTACAAAAATTTATCAACCTGATCAAGTTGATGAGGCAGCTAAAGAAATTCAACTAGGAGAATTAATTGCATTTCCAACAGAAACCGTTTATGGATTAGGAGCAGATGCCACAAATGAAAAAGCGGTTTTACGGGTTTTCCAGGCTAAGGGCAGACCAGCAGATAATCCATTGAATGTTACTGTGGCAAATGTTGAAATGGTAAAACGCTTTGTAGGTGATATAAATGAATGGGGCCAAACATTAATCAATAAATTTTGGCCGGGTCCATTAACATTGATTTTCAAAACATTGCCTAATGCATTGTCCCCAGTTGTCACAGGTGGTTTGCCTACTGCAGCTTTTCGAATGCCAGATAATCAGGTCACACTTAAAATGATTGAAAAGGCACAAACACCAATCGTAGGCCCTTCTGCAAATTCCTCTGGAAAACCAAGTCCAACGACTGCTGAGCATGTTTTTCACGATATGGAAGGAAAAATTGCGGGAATCGTGGATGATGGTCCTACAAGTGTGGGAATGGAATCAACTATTATTGATTTAAGCGGAGATGTACCAGTGATTATTCGACCTGGTGCAATTAGTACGAAACAAATTGAAGCAGTCTTGAAAATGAAGGTTAAACATAAACAAGCAGCTTCAAATCAAAAATATCGTCATTATAATCCGGATGCTACGGTTAAAATGGTAAATCATAATGATTGGCAAATTGCAATTGATTGGGCAATCAAACAGCCATTTAAAGTTGGAATAATGGCAGAGACTGCAGTGTTAAATCAATTTAAGCCTCAACTTTCAACCTTTGATTTGGGAAGTGGTGTGCAAGATGCGAGTCAAAACTTTTTCGCTGGCATTCGAAAATTAGATAATGAAGAGCATGTCAACTTAATCCTAGTTCAAACATTTGCTGAAGATGGCTTGGGAGAAGCATATATGAATCGATTGCGTAAGGCAAGCAACAATCAATTATGGAGCTTAGAGTAGCAAAAAAAATTGATTTTCGCTAAAATAAGATTGAATCAATTTAAAGGAGATGTTTATTGTGGGAAAATTTGAAGTTTTGGATCACCCATTGATTCAGCATAAATTAACTATTATTCGAAATAAGGATTGCGGAACACGTGAATTTCGCGAAGTTGTAAACGAAATTGCCGAATTAATGGTTTATGAAGTTTGCCGTGATATGCCATTGGAAGATGTCGAAGTAGAAACTCCGGTGGCAAAGGCAGTTGAAAAGCAACTTGCAGGGAAGAAAGTCGTTGTCGTTCCAATTTTGCGTGCTGGCTTAGGGATGGTTGATGGCGTTTTGGAATTGTTGCCAGCAGCTAAGGTTGGTCACATCGGAATGTATCGTGATGAAGAAACATTGCAGCCGCACGAATACTTTGTAAAGATGCCAGACCATTTGGATAAAAGGGAAATGATTATCGTTGATCCAATGCTTGCAACTGGTGGTTCAGCAATTGCTGCAGTGGATGCTTTAAAGAAACGCGGAGCTAAGTCAATTCGTTTTGTATGTTTAGTAGCTGCTCCAGAAGGGGTTAAAGCTTTGCGTGAAGCTCATCCTGACATTGATGTTTATGCGGCTGCATTGGATGATCATTTGAATGAAAATGGTTATATTGTTCCAGGATTAGGCGACGCTGGTGATCGACTTTTCGGAACAAAATAATATTTTTGATAGTTATAGTAATTTATCAATCTATAAATATAATTAATCTTTTTAAAAGAATCATAAACATTGAATTAATGCGATTTATTTAGATTAAATTCTTGATGAAAACGCTTATAGTTGAATTTAGAAATTACTAATAAACGCGTTAGTTAGGCCGTGATTTGGCTTTGTACTTTGCCTAGAATGGTGGTATTATGAAAATTGTATTCGAAGATTGTCCATCTTTGAATCGATATAATTTTATTTTATGGTTCGACCAATTTTTGCAACCATACACATTTTATGCGAAAAGAGGTGAGAATTGGTGTTTGATGACGGAACTAAAATTGTCAAGCTATTTGGGCTTTCGTTTAACGTCGGCAATTGTATTTCAGGTTTGTTAGCAGCAATTATTGTATGCGGATTAGTTATCTGGTTTTCACGTAATTTGCAAATGAAACCCACTGGCAAGCAAAATATGCTGGAATGGCTGATTGATTTTACGAATGGAATCGTTAAAGCGGCAATTCCAGATAAAGAAAGTGATCGCTATGGCTTACTTATGTTTGTCTTATTTGCATTCATTTTCGTTGCTAACCAATTAGGGTTAATCGTTCAATTTGTAATTGGCGATGTTACATATGTTAAAAGCCCAACAGCTTTACCAATGACGACATTGACGTTGGCGTTTATGGTATTAGTAATTTCTCATATTGCAGGAATTAATAAATTTGGTTTCAAAGGTTATGTTAAGAATAGTTTCTTCAGTCCGATGGCATTGCTATTCCCAATAAAACTTTTGGAACAATTTACTAACTTTATTACATTAGCCTTGCGTCTATACGGAAATATCTTCGCTGGTGAAGTGTTACTGAAGTTAATTTTCCAAATGGCTCAATCTCATGGATTATTAACCTTTATTCCAGCCATTCCATTGGAAATGATTTGGCAAGGATTCTCCGTCTTTATTGGATCAATCCAGGCTTATGTCTTTGTAACATTGGCAATGGTTTACATTACACAAAAGGTCGAAAAAGAATAATTTTTTATACTAAGGAGGAACTTTTATTATGACAACAGCATTAGCATTACTCGGTGCAGGGATTGCAGCAGGACTTGCTGCTATTGGTACAGGTGTAGGTAACGGCTTAGTTATTTCAAAGATGTTGGAATCAATGGCTCGTCAACCAGAATTATCAGGACAATTAAGAACAAACATGTTCATTGGTGTAGGTTTGATCGAAGCTGTTCCTATTATTGCGATCGTTATTGCTTTCATGTTATTGGCAAAATAACCTTTTTAAACAAAATAACATGCAGTTATCTTTGAATTAAGGAGGTGTCAATAGATGTCTACATTATTACTTGGCGATGCATCTGGAATTCAATGGGGCGATTTCTTGTTCTACCTTGTTTTATTCGTTATTATGGTTTTAATTGTAAAGAAATTTGCATGGGGACCAGTTACTAAGATGATGGATAAGCGTGCTACAAAGATTTCAAATGACTTGGATTCTGCTGAAAAAGCACGTAAGGATGCAGAAGAACTTGCTCAAAAACGTCAAGATGCATTAAATAATTCACGTACTGAAGCTGCAGGAATTATTAGTCGTGCAAAAGAAAATGGTAAACAGCAAAAAGCTTCAATTGTCGATGCTGCAAATGAAGAAGTAAAGACAATGAAAGCTAATGCGAAGAAAGACATTGAACAAGAAAAACAAGATGCTTTATCAAGCGTCAAGAACGATGTTGCCGAATTATCTATTGAAATTGCTTCAAAAATTGTTCAAAAAGAACTAACTCCAGAAAATCAAAAGGAATTAGTTGATTCATATATTGAAGGGTTGGGAAAGCAAAATGGCAATAGATAATGCAACAATCGCACGTCGTTATGGCAATGCCCTATTTGAAGTTGCTAAAGAACAAGATTCACTTGCTGAAACGGCAACTGAATTAAATGAAATTAAAGCAGCTTTAGAGAAAGAACCAGGATTTGTTGTTTTCATGACAAGTCCTCAAATCGATGAAAAGGTTAAAAAAGACACATTGGAATCAATGGCAAAGGGTGCGTCTTCTTTGGTAGCAAACTTGTTGCATATGTTGTTTGACTATCATCGAATTGCAAACTTAGAATCAATCATCGGTGAATTTAACAGACTTTATGATGCGGATCGCAAGATTGTACGTGCTACTGTCAGAACAGCAATTGCTTTGGAAGATGATCAAAAGCAAAAATTAGCAGCTACATTTGCTAAAATTGAGAACGCTAATCAAGTAATTTTAGATGAAAAAGTTGATCCATCAATTATTGGTGGAGTAGTCTTGCAATCTGAAAGCCATATCTATGATGGTTCAATTAGATCTAAATTTGAACAAATCAAACGTTTGTTATTAAAATAATAAAGAGGTGAGACTTTTATGAGCATTAAGGCTGAGGAAATCAGTGCTCTTATTAAAAAACAATTAGCAGATTATCAAGATGAATTATCTGTTGATGAAGTTGGTACTGTTACATATGTTGGTGACGGTATTGCTCGTGCTAACGGTCTCGATAACGCCTTATCTGGTGAATTGGTAGAATTCCAAAATGGAGTTTATGGAATGGCTCAAAACTTGGAATCAACTGATGTTGGGATCGTTGTTTTGGGTGATTACAAAGGAATTCGTGAAGGTGACACTGTAAAGCGTACTGGTCGAATTATGGAAGTTCCTGTTGGGGAAGCATTAATTGGCCGCGTTGTTAATCCTTTAGGTCAACCAATTGATGGATTAGGTGAAATTAAAACCGATAAAACACGTCCAGTAGAAAGAAAAGCACCTGGTGTTATGGAACGTCAATCTGTTTCAGAACCATTGCAAACTGGGATCAAAGCGATTGATGCTTTAGTTCCAATTGGTCGTGGACAACGTGAATTGATTATCGGTGACCGTAAGACTGGTAAAACCTCACTTGCAATTGATACAATCTTGAACCAAAAAGATCAAGATATGATTTGTATCTATGTTGCAATTGGCCAAAAGGAGTCAACTGTTCGTGAACAAGTAGAAACATTGCGTAAGTATGGTGCAATGGATTACACAATTGTAGTTTCAGCTGGACCATCAGAACCAGCTCCAATGCTATACATTGCTCCATATGCTGGTGCCGCAATGGGTGAAGAATTCATGTTTAACGGCAAACACGTTTTGATTGTTTATGATGATTTAACAAAACAAGCTGATGCTTACCGTGAACTTTCGTTGATTTTGAGAAGACCACCTGGCCGTGAAGCTTACCCTGGTGATATTTTCTACCTGCACTCACGGTTACTTGAACGTGCTGCTAAATTAAGTGATAAACTTGGTGGCGGTTCAATGACAGCCTTGCCATTTATCGAAACAAAGGCCGGTGACGTTTCAGCATATATTCCAACAAACGTTATTTCAATCACAGATGGACAAATCTTCTTGGACAGTGATAAATTCTATGCTGGTATTCGTCCTGCTATCGATGCTGGTACATCAGTATCACGTGTTGGTGGTGCAGCTCAAATTAAAGCTATGAAGAAAGTTGCAGGTACTTTACGTTTGGACTTAGCCTCATATAGTGAATTGGAATCATTTACACAATTCGGTTCTGATTTGGATGAAGCTACTCAAGCTAAGTTGAATCGTGGTCGTCGGACAATTGAAGTTTTGAAACAACCTTTGCATAGACCACTTCCTGTTGAAAAACAAGTTGTAATTCTTTATGCATTGACACATGGTTTCCTAGATTCAGTTGTAATTGATGATGTTTTGAAGTTTCAAAACGAATTGTTTGACTACTTCGATAGCAATCATAAAGATCTGCTAGATGAAATTAAGAATACTGGAAACTTACCAGACACAGATAAGCTTGATGCTGCAATTAAGGAATTTGCAGATACATTTCAAGCAAGCAAATAGAAAGGGTGGTGAAGGCTGATGGCTGGTTCATTACAAAGCGTAAAACGTCGGATTAATTCGACTAAGAAAACGCAACAAATTACAAATGCTATGCAAATGGTATCAACTGTAAAATTGAATCAAATTCAAAAGCACACTGAAAGTTATCAAGTCTATGCCGCCAAGATTCGAAGTGTAATTACTCATCTTGCTAAGTCTCACTTATTAGAATCTGCTTCAAGCGGAACTAAAAAAGAAGACGGTCAAATTAATACATTAGGAATGTTGCAACAACGTCCAGTTAAAAAAGTGGGAATTGTTGTAATCACTTCTGACCGTGGCTTAGTTGGAAGTTATAATTCAACTGTTTTGAAAGAAACAATGAGTTTAATTAACAATGTAAGCCAAGCTGAAAATAAACAAGATGATATTGTAATTTTAGCAATTGGAGGAACTGGAGCAGATTTCTTCAAACAACGTGGATTTAACATTGGTTATGAATACCGTGGTGTAAGTGATGTGCCTAAGTTTAAAGAAGTTCGTCCAATTGTTCAAGCTATCGTTACTATGTATGATAGCCAAGCATATGATAAGTTGTATGTTTGTTACAATCACTTTGTAAATACTTTGACATCTGCATTTCGGGCAGAACAAATGTTACCAATCACTGCTGAAAATGTTGGTGATTTGGAAAATGACTCAATTGCAGAGTCAGAGGAAGGAAAACTAACTCCAGCATATGATACAGAACCTTCTGGAGATGCAATCTTAGAAGTAGTTTTGCCGCAATATGCTGAAAGTTTAGTTTATGGTGCTATTTTGGATGCAAAAACTTCAGAACACGCATCAAGTTCAACTGCAATGAAATCTGCTTCAGATAATGCTGACGATATTATTTCTTCATTGCAATTACAGTACAATCGTGCTCGTCAAAGTGCAATTACTACTGAAATTACTGAAATTACAGGTGCACAAGCTGCCTTAGAATAATAATGGGAGGAATCTACGAATGAGAACTGGTAAAGTAGTTCAAGTTATCGGTCCTGTCGTTGACGTTCAATTTCCTCTTAATGAATCTTTACCTGAAATCGACAACGCTCTTCATGTAAAACGTGAAGATGGTACAGATTTAGTGATTGAAGTTGCCCTTGAATTAGGTGACGGGGTAATGCGGACAATCGCTATGGACACAACTGATGGATTGAAACGTGGTGCAGAAGTAACTGACACGGGTTCATCAATTAGTGTTCCAGTTGGTAAAGACACATTAGGACGTGTATTTAACGTTTTAGGTGACACAATCGATGATGGTCCTAAATTTAGTGAAGACCATAAACGTAATCCAATTCACCGTGATGCTCCAGCATACGATGAATTGAATCCAGGTACTGAAATTTTGGAAACTGGGATTAAAGTTATCGACCTTTTGGAACCATATATTAAAGGTGGAAAGACTGGTTTGTTCGGTGGTGCCGGTGTTGGTAAAACTGTTTTAATTCAAGAATTAATTCACAACATCGCTGAAGAGCATAACGGGATTTCAGTATTTACTGGTGTTGGTGAAAGAACACGTGAAGGTAATGACCTTTACTACGAAATGAAGGAATCAGGAGTTTTGGAAAAGACTGCGATGGTCTTTGGTCAAATGAACGAACCACCTGGAGCTCGTATGCGGGTTGCCTTGACAGGGTTGACTCTTGCTGAATACTTCCGTGATGTTGAAGGTCAAGATGTGTTGCTCTTTATTGACAATATCTTCCGGTTTACACAAGCTGGTTCAGAAGTATCTGCCTTGTTAGGCCGGATTCCTTCTGCCGTTGGATATCAACCAACATTAGCAACTGAGATGGGTCAATTGCAAGAACGGATTACATCTACTAAGAAGGGTTCAATCACTTCTATTCAAGCCGTTTACGTTCCTGCTGATGACTATACTGACCCTGCTCCTGCAACTACATTTGCTCACTTGGATGCAACAACTAACTTGGAACGTTCTTTGACTCAACAAGGTATTTATCCTGCTGTTGATCCATTGGCATCAACTTCTAGTGCTTTATCTCCGGAAATTGTTGGTGAAGAACACTACCAAGTAGCAACAGAAGTTCAACACATTTTGCAACGTTACCGTGAATTACAAGATATCATTTCAATCTTAGGTATGGATGAATTATCTGATGATGAAAAGGTTACTGTTGCACGTGCACGGAGAGTTCAATTCTTCTTGTCACAAAACTTCCACGTTGCTGAACAATTTACTGGACAACCAGGTTCATATGTTCCTGTTGAAGAAACAGTTAAGGGATTCAAAGAAATTTTGGAAGGTAAGTATGATGACCTTCCAGAAGACGCATTTCGTTCATGTGGACCAATTGAAGACGTAATTGAAAATGCAAAGAAAATGACAGAAAATGATTAAGGAGGGGATCTCAAATGAGTGAAAAACCTGAATTAACAGTTTCTGTAGTTACCCCCGATGGAAAAGTATATGAAAATCAATCAACGTTAGTGATTTGTAAAACAACAGAAGGTGAGTTGGGAATTATGCCTAATCACACTCCTGTATTAGCATCACTTGCAATTGATGAAATTCGGGTGAAGGTTGCTGAAGATCATTTTGATGAAATTGCAATTAGTGGTGGATTCCTCGAATTTTCAGATAATACTCTGTCAATCGTAGCATCTGCTGCTGAACGTAAGGAAAGCATTGATACTTCACGTGCTGAACGTGCTCGAAAACGTGCTGAAAAGCGGATTGAAGAAGCACGGAACAAGCATGATGATAGTGAGTTAAAGCGTGCTGAGATTTCACTTAAGCGTGCTATTAACCGGATTAAAGTTTCTGGTTCATCAAAATAGAAATAAAAAAGACGATGACACTTTAAGGTGTTATCGTCTTTTTTTATAAATCAACAAAATTTCTTAATAAAAACTTATTAATTGTGCGTGCATTAAATCAGTGTCTCTTCTTAAGTTTTGTTGTAAACTAAAGAAGTATGTATTAATTGAAAAAGATTATTGCATATATTCAAATTTTATACTTGATATTGTGATATAAAAGTCAGGTATGATATGATAAATTCAAGCCAAGAAGGAGAGGGAACGAGTGAGACAATTAGGAATTAATGCAGTTTTTAATTTAATAAGTAATTTTGCATTTATTTTTTTAGTATTTAAAAGTTTGCAAGCTTTGCGATTAGATTACTATGTAAATCAAAGCAAACAACGGGCATTTCGTTTAGTACTTGTTCTTGTTTCAACAGCTCTCGGCTTTTTGGTCAGTCAATTTTTCCTAAACTTCATCGATAGTGTACGAAATTTAGGATATCTATTGTAATGGAGGATATACAATGGAAAAGATAGTTGTTCGCGGTGGGAACAAGTTAAACGGAACAGTTGAAATTGAAGGCGCAAAGAATGCGGTTTTGCCAATTCTTGCTGCTTCAATTTTACCAACTGAAGGTCGGACTATTTTACATCAAGTTCCTATTTTATCGGATGTATTTACAATGAATAATGTAATCCGCTTTTTGAATGTAAAAGTTGGATTTGATGAAGAAGAAAAAACAATTACAGTTGATTCAACTGGTGATTTATCTTATGAAGCACCATTTAAGTATGTTTCAAAGATGCGGGCGTCGATTGTTGTGTTGGGACCGCTTTTGGCGCGAATAAAGCACGCTAAAGTAGCAATGCCAGGTGGTTGTGCAATTGGATCACGGCCAATCGATTTGCATTTAAAGGGTCTTGAAGCAATGGGCGCTAAGATTATTCGGAATGATGGTTATATCGAAGCCACAACAGATGGTTTGAAAGGTACCAATATCTATTTAGATTTTCCAAGTGTAGGTGCAACTCAAAATATTATGATGGCTGCCACATTAGCTCAAGGAACGACTGTAATTGAAAATGTTGCACGCGAACCAGAAATTGTTGACTTGGCAAACTTCTTGAACAAGATGGGTGCAAAAGTAACTGGTGCAGGAACAGAAACAATTAAGGTCGTGGGTGTAGATCACTTACATGGCGCAGAACATACTGTAGTTCAAGATCGGATTGAAGCTGGCACATTTATGGTTGCAGCAGCAATCACTCAAGGAAATGTATTAGTTAAAGATGCAATTGAAGAGCATAACAAACCTTTGATTTCAAAATTGGAAGAAATGGGTGCAAAGGTGATTCAAGAAGATGATGGCATTCGTGTGATTGGACCAAAAGAATTAAAACCAGTTGATGTTAAAACAATGCCTCATCCTGGTTTTCCCACTGATATGCAACCTCAAATCAGTGTTGCTCAGTTAGCTGCAAACGGAACAAGTACATTAACAGAGACTGTTTTTGAAAATCGGTTTATGCACTTAGAAGAATTACGGCGAATGAATGCTAACTTTAAAGTAGAAGGCAACGCTGCAGTATTGAACGGACCAACTCATTTTAGCGGTTCAGAAGTTGCAGCAACAGACTTACGTGCAGCTGCTGCCTTAATTTTGGCTGGTTTGATTGCTAAAGGAATTACACAAGTTACTCATTTGGAATATCTTGATCGTGGTTATTGGCATTTTAATCAAAAATTATCTGCTTTGGGTGCAGAAGTTAAGCGTGTAAACGATATTACAAATAGTGAAATTCATGCTGAAAAAAGTGTCAAAAACGCATAATTAATCATTATGAAAACAATAAGGAGACTGGCAATGGAAGTCCAGTCTCTTTTGCTATCCGCATAAACGGAATTAAAAAATGATTTTTTCTATTCTGATACGTTGTGTTTTCTTGTTTTCATATTTTTAAAGGTAATCATTGAATAATAGTTAAAGAACAGCTTTTTCTATGGTATAATAACTTAGATATATCCTTAAAAATGAGTAATTGAATTTATTAAAGGAGAATTTATATGGCTAAAGACATTGGAATTGATTTAGGAACAGCTAATGTATTAATTAATATACAAGGTGAAGGAATTGTTCTGAATGAGCCTTCAGTTGTTGCTGTAAATTCAAAATCAAATAAGGTGCTGGCTGTTGGTTCGGAAGCGTACCAAATGGTCGGACGGACTCCTGGAAGTATTCGGGCAATTCGCCCATTGAAAGATGGAGTAATTGCAGATTTTGATGTTACGGAACAAATGCTTTCATATTTTATTAAAAAATTGAATGTTAAAGGTTTTATGTCTAAGCCCAATATTATGATTTGCTGTCCAACGAATACGACTGATGTCGAACACAAAGCAATTCGGCAGGTTGCAGAAAAAATCGGTGGCGGTAATGTATATCTTGAGCTTGAACCCAAAGTTTCTGCAATTGGTGCAGGATTAGATATTTTTAAACCATTTGGAAATATGGTAATTGATATCGGCGGTGGTACAAGTGATGTTGCCTTTTTATCATTAGGCGATATTGTAGCAAGTCGATCACTGAAAATCGCAGGTGATCGTTTAAATATGGATATTTTAAACTTTGTAAAAAAAGAACATAACTTGCAAATTGGTGAACGGACCGCTGAGAAAGTTAAAATGGAAATTGGAACGGTTATTTCGGGACATCGTAAAGAAGAAATTGATGTGCGTGGTCGGGATACAGTTTCTGGATTGCCACGAACAATTACGTTGAAATCAGAAGATGTTGAACCAACATTAAATGAAACTATGATGAATGTTGTAGATGCTGCAAAAGAGGTACTTGGAATTATCCCACCTGAATTATCTGCAGATATCATTGATCATGGAATTATGATGACCGGTGGTGGAGCATTACTTGATGGAATGGATCAATTATTGATGGATAACTTAAATATTCCAGTTCATATTTCTGAAACCCCATTAGATGATGTTGCTGTCGGAACAGGAATTTTATTAGAAAAAATTTTAGGCAGTGAAAATCAACAAAAAATTTAATGCTAAAAAAAATTTTCCTATGGATAATTCGACAATATCAAAGGTTTATTTCACCACTATTTCCCCCATCTTGTCGTTATTATCCTACATGTTCAAATTATGCCATTCAAGCAATTCAACGTTTTGGAGCAATTAAAGGGGGACTAATGGGAATATTTCGTATTTTACGATGCAATCCCTTTGTTCGAGGCGGTTATGATCCAGTTCCAAAACATTTTAGCTTAAAACGAAATGAAAGTTGGAAAAATAATCCGCAAGAAAATTTCTTTTATCAAGAAGAAAAGCATAGGAGGTAAGCGCGTGTCAAAGAAGACAAAAACAATTGAATTATATGAAGATGAAAAGACTGTCAATGGTGTAGAAATCTCAGAATTGAAATTAGGTGATCAATCACTTGGTACAATCATGATTGAAGGAAGTAAAATTACCGCAAGTTTACCAAGTGGTGAATCATTTAATGTAAAAGATCATGCAGAAGCAATTAACTTATTAATCAGTCATTATCATTTACATGCATAACATTACATTTGCACAAAGGAGCTATTAAAATTGAACAATAGTACAAGAAATCGACGTGTTAAAAGTAATGATGATCGAATTGACTGGGGAATCATCTTCTCAGTATTAGTATTGGCAGTAATTGGAATGCTTTCAATTTATGTTGCCGTAAAGCATGATACTAGTAACGCAAGTGTAGTTCATACATTATTATCACAAGCAATGTGGTATGTTTTCGGGATTATTGCAGTTGTAGTGATTATGCAATTTGATGCTGAGCAACTTTGGAAAATCGCCCCAATTGCGTATGGAATCGGAATAACACTGATGTTCTTGCTGCTATTCCTATATAGTAGATCATATGCAGCACAAACAGGAGCTAAAAGCTGGTTTGCGATTGGTTCATTAACTTTCCAGCCTTCTGAAGTAATGAAGCCCGCATATATTTTGATGTTAGCACGGGTCATTGCTGAACATAATTCTGAATATCCAGAACGGACAATCCAGACTGATTGGAAGTTGCTTGGAAAAATGATTTTATGGACATTACCGATTGTGATTTTGTTAAAACTACAAAATGACTTCGGAACAACGTTAGTGTTCTTAGCGATTTTCGGTGGAATGGTATTAATTTCAGGAATTTCGTGGAAAATAATTGGACCGTTATTTGGCGGGTTCTTACTTTTAGGTGGAATTGCCCTTTATTTAGCAGTCTTTAATCGTGGAATTTTGCTGCATTTGGGATTCCATGAATATCAATTTCAACGGATTGATGCTTGGTTGCATCCTGAAAATAGTACTACTGGTTCAAGTTATCAATTGTGGAGAAGTATTGAAGCGATTGGTTCTGGCCAGTTGTTTGGAAAAGGTTTCAATGTTTCCAACGTTTATGTTCCAGTTCGTGAATCAGATATGATTTTCTCAGTAATTGGAGAAAACTTTGGCTTCATTGGCGGATGTGTATTAATTTTCATCTACTTATTATTAATTTTCCAAATGGTACAAGTTACTTTTGAAACACGTAACGAATTTTATGCATATATTTCAACCGGAGTTATCATGATGATCTTATTCCACGTATTTGAAAACATTGGAATGAGTATCGGATTGTTACCATTGACAGGGATTCCATTACCATTTATCAGTCAAGGTGGTTCATCTTTGATTGGAAATATGATTGGGATTGGTTTTATCATGTCGATGAGGTATCACCATAAGAGTTATATGTTCAGTAACAATTCAGATTTTAGTTAAATTTTATAGACTGTGGCAAAGCTGGCTACGGTCTTTTTTGTTGCACCTAGAATGGTTTTACCAATATAATGTTATTTAGAATTTAATTTAGAAAGAAGAATTTGAATGGAAAGCGATCAATTGACAGAGTTGATTTTGGCATTGCAAATGATTAAAGGAGTTGGTCCTAAGACAGTGCTAAAATTTTTTGAAACTGTCAAGCCGCAAATGATTTTAGATAATTTTCAAAATATGCATCGAAATACAATAATTAATAAGCGAATCAATGAAGGTGTATTGGATTATCAAGAATGGAAACTGCTGCTGGAAAAGGCTCGGCATCTAATTGAAAAATCACGTAAATTAGGAATTCAAGTTTTAAATTATCAAGATGATGCATATCCTGCTAATTTACGCAGTTTGAATCATTATCCATTAGTTATCTATGTCAAGGGCAACTTAGAGGCATTGCAAGGGCCTTCAGTCGGCTTCATCGGGACTCGCCGTCCAACCGAATTAGGATATAAAATGGCGGAACGAATGGCATATCAATTTGCTAAAGACGGATTAACTGTTGTTAGCGGACTTTCAATTGGAACTAATACTGCAGCTCATAGAGGAGCATTAAATGCTGGGGGAACTACCGTTGCGATTTTAGGTGAAAGTTTGGAACAACCAATTTATCCAAAGGAAAATGTAGATTTAGCACAGGAGATTTTGGATAATGGCGGTGCAATTATGTCAACATACTCATTGGGAGCAATTGTTCGTCGGCAATTTTTAGCAGCTCGTGACGAGTGGGAAAGTGGTTTAGCTGATGGATTGGTTGTAGTTGAAACTGATCAAAATGGAAAAACGGAGTCTGCATTGCAACATGCATTTAAGCAGGGCAGACCGGTTGGAATGTTGGATCATAGTCAGTGTCCTAAAATTGATGATATAATGCAAATCGAACAAGCAATTGGTAATCAGGAATTTATTCGAAAACGCAGGGCAAAACCATTATGGGATATTGAAAGTTTGCATGAATTTGAAAAAACAATGGCTAAATCTCGCATTGAATTCTTAAATAAAAGTAAAAGACATAAACGATTGGCGGAAATTCGATTATTTTAGTCAAGATCAATGATATTTTTATTTATTCATGATATAATTAAGTTTCAAGTTATTGTACGAAAAAATAAACAAAAGGTGATAAATTAAATGGACAAGAAGAAAAAATTACATATTGCATTGTTCTTTGGTGGAAACTCATCAGAACATGATGTCTCAAAGCGTTCAGCACATAACATTTATGATGCTTTAGACAAAGACAAATATAAAGTTTCAGTATTTATGTTTACAAAGCAAGGCTTCTTATTAGGTAACCAAGATTCATTACGGATTTTCAATGGTGAACCTGAAGATGAAGTAGTTGCTGAAGCTACAAAAGATGTTGATTTTTCTAACCCATTAGCAAACATTCAAAATCTTTCAGAAGTAAAAGACGTGGATGTCTTTTACCCTGTAATTCACGGTAACATGGGAGAAGATGGAACAGTGCAAGGTTTGTTCCGTTTATTAAATAAACCATGGATTGGTAGTGGGATTGCCGCTTCTGCAAATTCATTTGATAAAGACTTAACTAAGCAATTATTGACTTTACATGGAATACGGAATACTAAGTATGTGGTAGTTACCCCAGAAACTAAGGATGAATTTCCATATAGTCGGATTCAAGAAGAATTAGGCGATACAGTATTCGTTAAACCTGCACGTCAAGGTTCATCTGTTGGTATTAACAAAGTTAAATCTGAAGCTGAATATCAAGCAGCAATTGATGAAGCTTTCCGATATGACTACAAGGTAATGGTTGAAGAAGCAATCAAGAACCCGCGTGAAGTTGAATGTTCTGTATTAGGTAATCGTGATCCTAAGTATTCAAAATTGGGTGCAGTTGATGTCAACGGCGACGAATTCTATGATTACAATAATAAATTCGTCGATGCTTCAGGAGTTGTTTTCCAAATTCCAATCGAATTGCCTGAAAAATTAACTAAAGAAATCCAAGAAATGTCAATTAAAGCTTTTAAAGCACTTGATAACCGCGGTTTAGCTCGGATGGACTTCTTAGTTGATGAAAATGATGTTCCTTATTTAGGCGAAGTAAATACCTTACCTGGATTTACTAATATTTCACTTTACCCACAATTATGGGAAGTTTCAGGAATCAGTTATTCAGAATTAATCGATCAATTAATTCAATTAGCAATCGATGAATTTAATGATAATGCTAAATTACATTATGACTTTACTGAATTAGGTTCAGAAAAACTTGGAAAAGGTTTATTAGATAAGAACGGTAACCACCGTGAATAATAAGCAAAAATAGAGATTAAATAACGTGATATTGCAATTTATAGTTGGAATATCACGTTATTTTATTGCTCTAATTCAGAATTTATGTGCTAAAATATGGTTATAAAATTTTAGATAATTAGGATGAAATTTTTATGTTAAGTTTGTTAAAGTTATGTCTGTTTTTATTAATTGCAGGTTTTTTAGCTGGGGCAATGAGTTCTGCTGCAGGATTAGCATCGTTATTTTCATATCCTGCATTATTAATGGCAGGACTATCACCTGTAATAGCGAATGTTACTAATACATATTCATTGTTAGCTTCAGGATTTAGTTCGGTGGCAGCTTCAAGACAAGAACTTAAGGGACAAAAAAAGAAAATAATCCAAATTTTACCGTTAACAATTATAGGTGTAATTATTGGTGCATTACTGTTATTTTGGGTTTCAGCTTCATTTTTTAAAGCAATTGTTCCATTTTTTATTTTCACAGCGGCAATCTTAATGGTGATTCCGTTTAAAAAACGTAACTCATCTGGAAATCAATCTCATGCACATCACTTATTTGAATATTTAGGTATCTTCTTAGTCGGGGTTTATGCTGGATATTTTGGAGCAGGCAGCGGTATTGTAATGCTGGCACTGTTAATGATGTTATTTGATGATCAAAACTTTGCAGTTAATAACGCATTAAAAAATTTAACGATGGTATTAACTAACATAATTGGAGCCTTGATTTATCTCTTTGAAGCTCCGATTTTGTGGAAATATGTAATTCCAATGGCAATTGGATTTGCATTTGGCGGGGTAGTTGGTCCTAAAATTGTCCGGATAGTTCCCGAAAAGATTATGCGATGGGTCTGCTTTAGTTTTGCAATGTTATTAGGATTTGTATTGCTCTTTCAAAATTTAGGAATAATAAAGTAAATCTTTTGCGTATATATATACTGAGGTGATTTGATGAAATGTCCATGGGTATATGGCGCAAAACAAAATTTAGTAAAGTATCATGATAAAATTTGGTGTAAGGAAACACATGACGAAAACGAAATGTTTCGACGACTATGCTTACTTATTTTCCAATGTGGTTTGAAATGGCAAATGATTTTAGATAAACAAGAAGTGTTAGAGCGCATTTTTTATCATTTCAATCCAGAAAAAATCGTATCAATTGCAATGTGTGATACATATTTTACTGAATATGTAACTGGTTCAATTAATAATCGGAAAAAAATCCGAGCAATTATTCATAATGCAGAAACATTAATTAAATTGCATGAACAAGGAATTTATTTGAAAGATTTAGTCTGGGATTGCAGTAATCATAGGGTGATTGACCATCATTGGCAACATGTAGAAGAAATTCCAAATCAAACCGAGTTATCGAAGCAATTAACTAAAAAGTTGCGCATGGCTGGATTTCATTTTATCGGTCCGAAAAATATGTATGTATATTTACAAATGGTAGGAGTATTGAATGACCATTTGATATATTGCGAAAGTCGGTGAAACTATCAATTGACATTTATTGTAGAGAAGATATAATAAAAAGCATGCATAATTTACATGAGAGCATGAAAGGACGAAATTGATGATTTCATTTGCAAATGACTATCTTGAAGGAGCACATCCGCAAATTTTACAAGCATTAGTTGATACAAATTTTGTACAAGAACCGGGGTATGGATATGACAGTTTTTCTCAAAAGGCAGAAGCTGCAATTCAACGGACTCTCGGAACGACTGATGCACAGATTACATTTTTACAGGGTGGAACTCAGACCAATCAGATAGTAATTGATTCATTACTAAAAGATTATGAAGGAGTCATTGCACCAGATATTGGACATATTAGTGTGCATGAAGCAGGGGCAATCGAGGCTTGCGGACATAAAATCATTACACTGCCTTCCCATGATGCCAAATTAGATCCAGTTGATATTAAACAATTCATTGAAGATTTTAAAAATGATATGAATATGGAACATATGGTTTTTCCGGGAATGGTTTATATTACATATCCAACTGAATATGGGACTTTATATAGTAAACAAGAATTGACGGATTTATATGAAGTCTGTCAACAATATCAGTTGCCTTTATTTATCGATGGCGCACGCTTGGGATATGGTTTAATGAGTCCAGAAGCTGATCTGACAATACAAGATTTAGTTAATTTATGTGATGTGTTTTATATTGGCGGCACTAAAGTAGGTGCATTATGTGGTGAAGCAGTAGTTTTCACGCATAATAATATGCCAGCCCACTTTAAAACAATTGTTAAACGGCATGGTGCTTTATTAGCAAAAGGTAGATTGACTGGCATTCAATTCTTAGAATTATTTAAAGATGATTTGTACTTTAAAATTAGTAAGCATGCAGATCAATTAGCGTTAAAATTGCGGGATACGTTGAAGGAAAAGGGATATCGTTTCTATTATGATTCACCAACTAATCAGCAATTTGTCATTTTAGATAATCGACAACTGGATGAATTAGCTAAGCAAGTGGATTTTGCTCGTTGGGAAAAATATGATGATCAGCATTCAGTTGCTCGTTTTGTAATTAATTGGGCAACTACTTCCGAGAATGTTGATTATTTAATTGATTTACTTTAATAAAAATGAAACAAATTAAACGACTTTGTTTAACGACGAGGTCGTTTTTTATTTTTGAAAATTAATCAAGATTCAGATGCAAAATGAAAATGATATTAATAAGCAAAACAATATTAAGATAACACAAAAAAGCACCGATAAAGAAATTAATCTCTATCGGTACCAAAAAGTAAATAATTTAATTTATAAATTTTCTTTGCGGTTTGCTTTAATTAGGTCCTTAGTTAAAGCAGCTTTATTTTCTAAATCTGTTCTAACTACTAAGACATCACACTGGGCAGTGCGGGTAACATATTCAGTTACAGAACCGATTAGAATCCGTTCTACGGCATTCAAACCAGTGGCTCCAATCATAATTAAATCAATTTTCTTTTCTTCAGGGATGTCTTTTGCAATGATTACTTTTGGAGCACCATATTCAACTGAAAAATCAACATTTTTAACGCCGGCCTTAGTTGCTTCATCAGCGTATGTTTGTAAAGTTTTCTTGGCAGTTTCAGTTACTTGTTCAACCATTGTGGTATCAAAACTCGAGATATTTTGAAATGCTCGTGTATCAACGACGTGAACCAAATGTAATGATGTATCTTCACCATTTCGTTTAGCAACGTTAATTGCCTTTTTAAAAGCTAATTCTGATTCATATGAACCATCGATTGGAACTAAAATATTTTTATAACTTTGTAACATCTGTAATCACCCTTCCTATCCTCATCTTTATTCTACAAAATTTATATCAAAAAAGAAAGCGAAATCAAAAATTTCCAAACGAGTATCCGATTAAAATAAATGAGAGAATGGAAACCGTTCCAACATCAATCAACATTATAATAATTGCTGGCATTAAGCTCGAACTGAAACTCATAAATAATGTGATAATACCCAATATTAATAAGGCAATGCTCATAATTGTTAAAATAATTGAGAGTGAATGAATTTTTTCAGGGTGAAAAATAATGAATTGCTTTTTGCGATGTTTCCAAAGGTATATACCTAAAAAGAGTAAGATGGCAGCTAGTAGCCAGAATAGAATTTTGACAATAATAGACATGGTTGTTGCTCCTTAGTAATTGTAATAAAAAATGTAACTAATCCCATTTGTTTTGGAATTTCATTATTTGTACATAAAAAGAGGTTGGACGTATGTCCAACCTCTTCATCCTCCATCAGTGCCGTTAATCGTCTCGTGTAGTTGAACCCGCAATATCACGCAGGAAATGCATTCCTTAAGATGGCTTTTGGTTCTCAAGTGAAATGAGTCTGCCAGCCACCAAATATCGGAATGTCAATGTCTAAAAGTGTTCGGTCAACCTTACATTAATGAGACAATGCGCACACCATAGAAATCTTGTACCATTATCATAACGCGGAATAAATATTTTTTCAAATATAATTTTATTTTTCAGGTGGCCGTTTTTTTGCACGTTCCAATTTATAATATTGTTGGGCGAGAACCTTCTCATATCTACCATTTTCTTTGGGAAGATAGTAATGCTGATTTTTGATTTTATTGGGTAAATATTGTTGATTTACCCAATCATGACGATAATCATGTGGATATTTGTAATCAATACCACGGCCCAATTTTTCTGCTCCCTTATAATGTGAATCTTTAAGCCAATCGGGAACTTCACCATAATTTCCTTTTTGAACATCAGAAATCGCTTTATCAATTGCCATGATGGCAGAATTTGATTTTGGTGATAAACATAAGTCAATTACTGCGACTGAAAGGGGAATTCGCGCTTCAGGGAACCCAACTTTTTCGGCAGCAGTCACTGCTTGTACTGTTCGAGCAGCAGCCTGAGGATTGGCGAGTCCAATATCTTCATATGCGATTACTAATAATCTTCGAGTGATACTTGGTAGATCGCCGGCATCACACATACGCGCTAAATAATGGAGGGCAGCATCAACATCTGATCCGCGAATTGATTTTTGAAAGGCAGATATGACATCATAATGAGCGTCTCCGTTTTTGTCATGGACTAGGGCTTTATGCTGAACACATTCTTCAATGATTGGCAGTGTTAGATGAATTTGGTTATTTTGATTTTTAGTAGTTGATTTTACCGCTAATTCTAAGGCATTTAAAGCACTGCGCAAATCACCATGCGTTGCTTCTGTCAGCAATTGTAAAGCATCATCATCAATTTGAACCTCTTCACTGCCTAAACCCCGTTTTTTATCATGCAATGCACGTTCAATTGCCGTTTGAATGTCAGAGGGACTAAGCGGCTTGACTTCAAATATTTGAGTACGACTGCGAATTGCCGGATTAATCGCAATATATGGATTCTCAGTAGTTGCACCGATTAGAATAATCTGTCCATTTTCTAAATGTGGCAGTAAATAATCTTGCTTGGGCTTAGTTAAGCGATGAATTTCATCTAACATCAAGATAACGGTGCCACTCATTTTAGCTTCAGCAACAACTTGCTCAAGAGCTTTTTTAGAATCTGTAGCTGCATTTAATTTACGAAAAGCATATTTAGTTGAACCAGCAATTGCACTGGCAATACTTGTTTTTCCTGTTCCAGGCGGTCCGTATAGAATCATTGATGATAGTAACTTAGCTTTTACCATTCGCCAAATGATTTTGCCTTTACCAACTAGATGTTGTTGGCCAACAACTTCATCAATGGTTTGCGGTCGCATTCGATATGCTAATGGTTGCATAAAATTATCCTTTCAGTTAATTTTATAGTATTATAGCACATTGATAGGCTACCCGTTAACTTGAAGATTGGGTATAATATAGATAAAATCAATTTTAATTTAGGATGAATAAGAATGAAATTTGATGAAATTGGACAAACAATTGTTGATGAAGAATTAACCGGGGTACTAACTAATTTATTATGGAAGGTTTCTCAAAGTTATTTAGTGATAAATAAACAGGGTGAAAAAGTAGAGATTCCTGTTACAGCAGACAATAATCAATATGTAAAAACTAATGAGAGTTATCTTACTTTAGTTAACCAGCAGGAAAAAACTTTGGCTGATTTAAAGCAGGATTTGAAATTACGCAATCAATTTTTACGTATTAATTTACCAGATAAACGATTACTTTGGCCGCTTGCAAGTCAAAAGGGCGGAACGGAAACTGAAATCCGAATTCCAGAGACGCTGTTTATAGAGTTATATCATCGTAAATTTAATAAGTATAAGATTGATTATGTCGATTTTCGGAACCAAGTTTATTTGAAAATTGCTCAAGGTTTTGAACTTGTTTCATATCTTTTGACTTATTTGACAGCTGCTACGCCGTTTCAATGGGATGCAACTGGAAATGATAATGGGCGTCCGCGACGTTCATATCATACTCGCGAATTATTACAAGATATTCAATCAAATGTGGCTGATTTTCGGACATTAAAAGGGTATTTAGCAAGTATCAACCAAACTGGTAAAATCAAATTTATTGGCAATCTCGATCAACATCAGGGAATTGAGGGGTTAAAGATTACTGATTTAGACTTTAATCCTGATACTCGATTAGCAATTGGATCAAATATTTTGGAACTAATCAATGTGATTACCGGTTATTTCTTGATGAACCAAGGAATTGAGAATGAAAATTTAGCTGCTAAACTTTCTGAAGCACGAACAAAAGATTATGAGATTGCTTCAGAAAACCCATTTAAACATTCAAAATATGAACAAGAAATGCGGAATTTACTTGAAGATTTAAATCATTTCGCAAGTAAAATGGGTTATGGAACAACTTGGAATAATTCATATCAAGTATTACATGCGAAAATTGATGACGTGATGGAAACACCTGCAGCTCGATTATTACGGCAAGAAGGCGGAATGCGGTCATTTGAATTTGTTAAGCATTTGGCTGAAAAGGAAAAGACGTTATCACCAGAAAGTAATCAATTATCAGATAATTCAATTAGAGTATTAAATGCGGCATTTGTTGCTGGAATGGATTATCAAGTTGTTTCTGCTGAAAAAGATATTTTACAAATTAATCATCACTTTGTGAAAAACGGAATTCAAAATGATTTAGGGAATGCCGTTTTGGCTGATGTTTGGGAAGACAAAGCAGTTGCTAAGCAATTAGTCAGTGGTTTGAAAATTAATACTCAACAGGCATGGAAAGTAAAGAATCTTGAACAAGCCAATCGTTTATATCCATTAATCAAGAATAAGGCTGTAGTAATTAAAAATGCAGACGGGCACACTACAAAAGTAGGATCACTTTTTCGTCTTGCACCAAGTAAGCGAGAATTTACAGAAAGTATAAGTGATTTATTAAAGCAAACTGATGAAGTGATGATTGAACAAGTTATTTCAGGTTCAGCATATCAAGCAATGCTGCTGAATGGGAAAATTGTAAGTTTAATTGAACGCATTCCTGAAAATGTTGTGGGAGACGGGCGTTCAAAGATTGGTGAATTAATTGAGAAAAAAAAGTTGCCATTAGAGAAAAATGAACATCGAACATTAGTAGCTCAAGGAATTCAACTTGATCAAGTTGCTCCGCGCGGAATTCAAACTTTACTGCGGTATGATGCATTTAGCACAACCAAATTTGAAAGTTACGATGCATTAGATGAAGTTGATGAAAGTTATCTTCAATTAATTGAGAAGATTGCGCAAAAACTTAAGATGCAAGATGGTTTTATTGATGTGATTATTGATAATATCTATCAGCCATATACGGAAGCTCATCCAGAATTGATGACCTTTCTGAGTGCACATGCGGCGGCAGCACTCGCTAAGCATGAAGAATTGTTGTTAAATCAGCATCGTGATTTGGCAAGATTGGTGATTGAAAAATTGAAGGATGCAGAAGATCAATAAATTTACGTACCATAAGCTAACAGCACGCTTAACGGCGAAAGTGTATTCATTATGATTAGCAAATCAATTATAGGATGCACAGGTTGTCTTGAGTCAGCGTGGTATAGTGAATAATAAAAAGAGGTTGTGACATAAGTCCAGCCTCTATTTTTATATCCGCATAATCGGGTTCCAAAACAAACAGGCATGTCTGTAAATTCAAAAGCCTCCGAATCAATACTATGTAATTCGTTCGATTTTTTCCTTACAACATGTCTATTTAAGGTGTTTTGTCACACCTTCTTTTTTGTTATGATTTTATTTTTTGTGGAATAAATCCATAAATGAAAATTTCTTTTTTGATTTGTTTGAATTATTTGGAGCAGGAGGAATTTCTGCTGGATATAATTGTGCAACGTCTACAATGTCTTGGTGAATTGCTTGCTTTTTAGCGGTTAAAATTACTGCAAAATCATTATTATCATGAGGTAAATCAGAATCAGTATTGCAAGTAAATGAAATCTGATTTTCATTTGCAAGTTTTAATAATTTGCTGAGATAAGTTTGTGAAACATTTCCGTTAATAATTAAATTAAAATCAGGATGTTTTAGCATTTCTTTTTTTAATGCTTCAAAATATTGATTTGAAGTTAATTGAGCAAATGTAATCGTTAGTGCTACTCGTTCTCTAAATGTTCCAAGATATTTCCGCCGTTCATCGGGATTGATTTGGGGTGTGCCATAAAGACTTTTGTTCAAATGATTTTGAAATTCATCACTCATAAAATCAGCTCCAGTATTTTAGTAATGATATTGTAGCAAAGATTGAGCTCAAAAAAAAGAAGTTTTAAGCAATGATTGCCAAAACTTCTTTGAATAGAATAATAAATTAAAATTAAAGTTTGTTGTAGTATTCAACGATTAATGATTCGTCGATATTTGCATCTAATTCGTCACGTTCTGGTAAACGAACTAATGTACCTTCCATCTTGTCTTCATCAAATGAAACAAATGGTGCGCGGCCAACAACTGCTTCCAAAGCATCTTTTACGATTTGTAAGTTCTTTGAACGTTCACGTAATGAGATAACTTGACCAGGCTTTACTTCATATGATGGAATGTCAACGCGCTTGCCATCAACGGTGATGTGACCATGGTTAACAAGTTGACGTGCTTGACGACGTGTTGTTGCTAAACCTAAACGGTATACAACGTTATCCAAACGTTGTTCCAAAAGAATCATGAAGTTATCACCGTGCTTACCTTCGCGGATCTTACCAGCACGCTTGAATGTGTTAGCAAATTGACGTTCTGTTAAGCCATACATCATACGTAATTTTTGCTTTTCGCGTAATTGCATACCGTATTCAGATAACTTGCGACGGCTTTGACCGTGTTGACCTGGTGCGTATGGACGACGTGATAATTCTTTACCTGTACCTGTAAGAGAGATTCCCAAACGACGAGAAACTTTCCATGATGGACCTGTATAACGAGACATAAATAAATTCCTCCAAAAATAAATTTTTATGGAGTAAAATAACGAATTGTAAACTTAGTATTCGTGCAGTTGATTTTGGACGTTCGCTCTTGCAGCCGCAGAGTTACTTGTAGAACCGTTCAGGCAATCAACTGTTGACGTTCTTACCGTTTACTGCTGCATTATTTTACACAAAGACTATCATATCAAGATAGAGATTGAATGTCAATGTAAATCTTTGGCAATTTACTCGGCATTTCAGTTGAAGAAAAAACATGAGAAATTACTTTTATATGTTATAATTGTAGAGAATGTAAAATTATAATTTAAATATTAATA
>DXFP01000010.1 GCA_019114385.1 Candidatus Ligilactobacillus excrementigallinarum
TGAGCAAGTTCCATTCCTCGCCGGACGATTTCAACGGGATCAACATTCGATTGCCTTAGCAATTGTAACCCCATCATTTGTAATTGTTGGAGCACCATATGATTGTTCCAACACAACGTTACGACCTTTAGGACCAATTGTTGATTTTACAGTATTTGCTAATTTATCAACACCTGCAAGCATCTTTGCACGTGCATCTTCTGAAAATTTAATTTCTTTTGCCATTGATAATCACCTCAGATAATTATTTTTTAGTCAACGATTGCCATGATATCACTATCATGCATAATCAAATATTTTTCTCCATCATATTTAACTTCTGTACCGGCATATTTATCAAACAAGACTTTATCGCCTGCTTTAACACTAGGAACAGCTTTTGTACCGTTATCCAATGTCTTACCTTCGCCAACTGCGATTACTTCACCTGTTTGAGGCTTTTCTTTAGCATTGCTTGCTAAAACAATTCCTCCAACTGTTTCTTCTTTTTCTTTTTCAACTTTTAAGACTACACGGTCTCCTAATGGTTTAAGCACAATAAATCCCTCCATTTTTTAGCACTCTTCATTGTTAAGTGCTAACTGATTACAATTATTACTATAATCGCTTTTGCAATAAAAAGCAAGCATTTTTTATCACTCTCACCCTTAGAGTGCTAATTTAATTTCGAAAAATTTCGGAAACATGCTACAATATTGATATTATCAATACATGAAAGAAGTTGATTTAATGGCACTTGAGAAGAATTCGCTCTCCATTCTTTTAGGGTATGTAGTAATTATGCTTTGCCAAATACTTGCCCAAAAACTTTTCTGGTCATCTACATTATTGTATATAGTTTTAACCATTATCGGAATTTTAGGAACTGGTTTACTGCTCTTTTTAAATCATAAATTTAAATTTCAAAATCAAATTGAAAAAGACAAATCTCCAGCAACTGCAAAAATTATTTTATGGGGATTAGTGGGAACTGTGCTTGTCATTATTGGACAGTGGTTAACCTTGCATCTAAGTCATTTACTTTTTCATACACCACTTTTTTCCAATAATACAGATCAGTTTTTAACTATTTTTCATCAAACACCCTTTTATGCTATCGATATTGTACTGACCACACCAATTATTGAAGAACTTATTTTTAGAAAAGTTTTCTTCGGCAATTTGACCGCATACTTTAAACCATGGATTGCAGCCATTATTTCAAGTACATTATTTGCATTTGCACATCAAGATGGACACTTTTTAACGTATTTTGTGATGGGTTTAATTTTTGAATTTATTTACTTTAAAACACATGACATTAAGGCTTCAATGATCAGTCATGCCGGATTAAATCTAATTGTGTTGCTTTGCAATGGAATTGTCTAGATGTGGTAAAATAGAGAGAATATTAATTAGAAAGCAGGGACTTAAATGCTCTTACTTCAAGCACAACATGTTGCACGTCACTTCGGCGCAGACGTGTTATTTGAAGATGTAAACTTAGATATCCAGGATCATTCGCGCATCGGATTAGTTGGCCGCAATGGTGCTGGTAAATCAACTTTAATCAAAATGATTATGAGCGAACAAGAACCTAGTGAGGGTCAAATCGTTAAAAAGAAGGGACTTTCCATTGGATATTTAGCTCAAAATACAGGATTGGAATCTGATCAATCAATCTATAATGAAATGCGCAGTGTTTTTCATAATTTGATTGAAATGGAAAATCAGATTCATGAACTTGAAGTTCAAATTGCCTCACCGCAAATGGATTCAAATTCCCCTAAATATCAACATTTACTTAATCAGTATGATCAATTAACACATGATTTTAAAGAACAAAATGGTTATGGCTTTGAAAATGAAATTAAAGCAGTGTTAAAAGGATTAGGTTTTGCAGAAGAAGATTTTGATCGTCCAATTCGTTCTCTATCAGGCGGTCAAAAAACACGTCTTGCTCTAGCAAAATTACTGTTAGAAAAACGTGATCTATTGATTTTGGATGAACCGACTAACCACTTAGATATTGAAACTTTAACTTGGTTAGAAAATTATATTCAAAATTATACTGGAGCACTATTGATTGTTTCTCATGACCGATATTTTTTAGATAAAATCGTTAATGAAATTTACGAAATCTCTCACCATCATTCAAGTCATTACACTGGGAACTATTCTGACTATATTAAAGAAAAAGATGCCCGGTTGAAAGCCCAATGGAAAGCTTATGAAAAACAACAAACTGAAATTAATCACTTGGAAGATTTCGTCAATAAAAATTTAGTACGTGCATCCACAACAAAACGAGCTCAAAGCAAACGTAAGCAATTAGAAAAAATGGATCGCTTAGAACGCCCTGAAGGATATGAAAAAGAGCCTCATTTTCAATTTACCAGTGACCAGGAAAGTGGCGACTTAGTTCTACAAGTGACAGATGCTGCAATTGGATATGAGCAACAGATTTTATCAGAACCAATTAACCTTGAATTACGCAAACATAAAGTGCTGGCAATCGTTGGTCCAAACGGAATCGGCAAGTCTACTCTTCTGAAAAGTATCTTGGGAAAATTACCATTTATTAAAGGTTCTGCTCGTCTAGGGACGAATGTACATCCTGGATACTATGATCAAGAACAGCAAAACTTGCATGCCAATAAAACCGTTTTAGATGAAATCTGGGATGACCATCCTACAACTCCCGAAAAAGATATTCGCTCAATTCTTGGCAGTTTTCTTTTCCAAGGAGACGCAGTGAAAAAAATGGTTCACAGTCTTTCAGGCGGAGAAAAAGCACGTTTAATGTTAACCAAGTTGGCAATGCAACATGATAATTTTCTCGTATTAGATGAACCGACTAATCACTTAGATATCGAAAGTAAAGAAGTTTTAGAAAAAGCCATTCAAGAATTTAACGGAACGGTCTTATTCGTTTCTCACGATCGGTATTTTATCAATAAGGTAGCAAGTGAAGTCATTGAAATTAGTCCTGAAGGTAGCACTCTTTATCTTGGTAATTATGATTACTATGTTGCTAAAAAAGAAGAACAACAGTTACTGGCACAGACTCAAACAGAAAAGGACCAACCTGAAGTTCAAACCAATCAAAAAACTTCTTCTGGAAAACTTGATTATCAACAGAGTAAAGAGCAACAGAAAAAACAACGCAAACTTCAACGGGAAGTTGACAAACTAGAAAATCAAGTTGAACAACTTGAAGAACAAAAAAATGACATTGAAAATCAAATGACTCTTCCGGAAAACTTTAATGATGTAGAAAAAATGCAAAAATTACAATCCCAACTTGAAAAAATAACTCAAGATTTAAATCAAACTGAAAGTGACTGGGAAACAAAACTAGAAGAATTAGATACTTTTAGTTAAAATTACACTAAAACGTAAAACCGGACACGCCTGTAAGGTAGATTCTTCGAATCACAAAATAATGATTTAAAGAATTCTGTACTTACAGGCGTGTCCGTTTATTTATGCAAATTTAAAAGAAGGTATGACATAAGTTCAGCCTCTATTTATATATCCGTATAATCGGATTCCAAAACAAACAGGCATGTCTGTAAATTCAAAACCTCCGAATCAATACTACGTAATTCGTTCGTTTTTCCTTACAACATGCCTGTTTAGGGTGTCTTATCACACCTTCATCACTTTTAATAAATTATTTCTTTCTTTTCCATTAACCAATTCATGATTGTCATTAACACGGTCAAAATTAACAAACACCATGTGACTAATGTCCATGAGTGGAATAATGTATGTCCATATCCAAAAATAAAGGGACCAATCGCAGCGATTAAATAACCGCCCGCTTGACTCATACCTGACAATTCTGCACTGCGTTGTGCGGTTGAGGCTTTTAATGAAAAACTGGTCATCAAATATGGGAACAATGCTCCAGTTGAACACCCAATCAACAATGTCACAACTAACCAGTAACCAAAACTGCTTTGTTGATGTAACAACATTGCCACTCCAATAATTCCAAGTGAATCAAAGCCTAAAATAACCCACCGCCGAGATTTTAAAGCTAGTTTTTCAATAAAGGCAGGTAAGATAATTGAAAATGGAATTCCAATCAATGAGTAAATCCCAGATAAATTGCCAGCTGCGGTTTGAGACAAGCCTGCATCTGAGGCCATGGTTGGTAACCAAGTCAATCCAGTATAAAAAAGTAAAGACTGTAAACCGCTAAATAATAACATTATCCAAGCATCTTTATTTTTCCAGACCGAATCCTTAATCGCATCTGTCTGCTCTGCAGTTTCATTTGAAATATGCTGGTCACCTTTAAGATTGACTAACCATATTCCCCAAGTTAACAGCACCAAACCAGTAATAATAATCAACAATGTTTTCCAGGAAGAACCTTGAGTAATTGGAACCGCCAAGGCAGACATCAACGCCGTCGCACAGGTCATTACAGTCGTGTAAATAGAAGTAATAATTCCAATCCGATTAGGAAAATAATTCATAACCGCTGCCGGCATTAAAACGTTTAAGAAGGCAATTGCCATTCCAATCAGAGCTGTTCCAATAAATAAAAACGGAACATTAAAAATTCGAACTAACGAACCTAAAGCTAATACAATTAATACTCCTACAAAGGTAGCTGCATAACCAAAACGAGATGCAATTTTTGAAGCAAATGGTGAACAAATAGCAAACATCAAAAGGGGTATTGTGGTCAATGTTCCTAATTCACCTACTGGAATATGCAATCCTTGCGCAATATTAGTTAAGACTGGTGGAATCGAGGTAAATGGTACCCGTAATACCAAGCCAATCATAATCAAGCCAATTAATAATAAATTCGAGCTTTTTTTCTTCATTTTGTTTCTTCAATCCAATCAAATTCTAAACTTGGATCAGCATTCAAATCCAATCCTGCACGTACACCATGTTGATAAGCAACATAGCCAGCTGCACCAATCATGGCTGCGTTATCACCGCATAATTTAAGAGGTGCCTTAAGAAGTTCAACTTCAGGAAATGCAGTTAACTCCTGATCCAAACGTTCACGTAAACCAGAATTTGCAGCTACCCCACCAGCTAAAATCAATTGTTTAACTGGGAATGTGCGTAAAGCTTTTACCGTCTTTTCGGCTAAAACATCTACTACGCTAGCTTGAAAACTAGCAGCTAAGTCTTTTTTATCTAGTTTTTCACCAACTTGATCTGCATGATGAACTGTATTAATAAAAGCACTCTTCAAACCACTAAAACTAAAATCAAAATTGTCTTCTTTTTCCATTGCCCGTGGGAAATTAAAAGTATCTTTTCCTTGGTGAGCTAATTGATCAATTTCTTTTCCTGCTGGATAATTAATATTTAATACTCGTCCAACTTTATCATAGGCTTCACCGGCTGCATCATCCCGAGTTTCACCAATAATTTCAAACTGATTTTCTGCAGGTAAATAAACTAATTCAGTGTGGCCTCCCGAAACCAACAATGCCAATGCAGGAAATTTAATTTCACCAACATATCGAGCAGCATAAATATGCCCCGCCATATGATTTACTGGGATTAATGGTAAATGATGGGCAAATGCCACTGCCTTAGCTGCAGTTACTCCGATTAATAAAGAACCGACTAGCCCAGGACCATAAGTAACAGCTACCGCATCCAAATCAGAATAATCTACCTTCGCCTCTGCTAAAGCATCTTTAATACAAGCCGTAATTACTTCAATATGATGACGACTAGCAACTTCTGGCACTACGCCGCCAAAACGCTGATGACTTTTAATTTGAGTAGCAACAATATTGGATAAAATTCGACATCCATTTTCAATGACTGCTACACTGGTTTCGTCACAGCTTGATTCAAATGCTAATATTAAATTTCTATCTTTCGCCATTATTTCTCACCTTTAAATGTATATCCAAATTCATAGGCATTTTCATCGTTATCTGCAAAATACCGATGTTTAATTTTTTCTTTTTCAAAGCCAAGTTCTTTGTAAAATTTTTGACCTTGCAAGTTACTTTGCCGGACATCTAAAGCAACTCGTTTACTGCCCATTTTTTCCGCTTCTTTAAGAATAATTTGCAACATTTTCGTTGCAATTCCTCTTCCTTGAAAACGCGGCATAATTGCAATATCAGTAATCCGTGCTTCACTATGTTGATAATCGCATGCCACATAAGCAACCACGCGATCTTCAAATCTTACTAATAAGACTAAACAGCGTGCTTGATCATTTAATTGTTTTTCAAAAACAGAATAGTCAGTAGGAGTTTTCCCGTTGTAAACAGCACGCTCTACCGAAAGCATCTCAGGGATTGCAGGCACTACTGCCCGACAGAAAAGATAATCTTTACCATCTAATTTGATATTTTGATTTTCAAAATCAATTTCTTTTAAATTCGTTCTTTTTTGCAAAACACGTTGTAATCTGGTTCTAAACTTTTTCAACATAATTCCCATGATGATTTTTCTCCTCTGGATGTTTTTCCATCCATTGTAATTCTGCTTGAGTTAATCGTCGATATTGAGGTACAAAACTGTCAATATCACTTGGTGTTAATTGACGTCCAATACGTCCTAATATAGCAGCTTGCGGTACTTGATAATTTGCATTAGCAAATGTATAGGGTACAGTTAATTTTTGTTTTGCAGTTTCTTTAAATTCTGTTTTTTCGTTTCCCACAAAAATAATTTCTTGTCCTAAATCATTCAACATCATTAACAATCTCTCAAAACTTAAATGTTGATCCGCTAGTACACTTACTAATTGTTGATTCTTCCATTGATATGCACCAGTAAAGACATTCAAATTCCGAGCATCAAAGTATGGAACAATTAACTTATCTTGTTGAACAGGTAAATTAGCGGCTACCACTTGTAAACTTGAAACTCCAACTAATTCTTTATTTAAAGTTGATGCTAAAGTTTTAGCAGCAGTTACTCCTATTCTTAATCCGGTATATGATCCCGGTCCTTCAGCAACTACAAAGCGATCAATATCTGCGGGATTTAAGTGACAATCTTCAAGTAATTGGGCAATCATGGGCATCAAGGTCACACTATGATTCCGCGATAAATTTGTAGTCTTAGTTACTAACAGCTTATCATCATCCAAAACCGCTACCGACAGCGGCTGATTTGATGTATCAATTGCTAAAATTTTCATTTTTCCGTCCTCATTATCTAAAATCATAAACATAATAACATAATTCAGAAATATAACAACCATTTATAATCAAAAAATGCCAATCACAAGCAATCTTGATAACTTGGTAATCAGCACTTGCTTTTATTTTAAAGGTTGCCACTTCACTTCAGCAACACAGCTTAGCTTATCGCCAACTGTAATTTGATGTAAACTAACATTTTCATCTTGCAAAAATTCAGTCTTACTATCCACTACTTCGCCATAACGGACTTCATTTTTATAAACGATATTAAAATGTTGTACTTCATGCGTTTTTAAAAATTCTTCCGGTAATGTATCCAGCATCCAGTCGAAATAATGAATATTATTCACATGTTGATTACTATCGATATCCATAAAACGTACGCGATATCGCTTATCATAATCAACTTTTTCAACTGCGCGCGGATTAGCTAACCGTTCTAACTTTGTAGTATATTCGCCTTCGTACGGTCCAATAATTTCATCTTTAATCCGTGCAATTTTCCGTTGTTTCTTATCCATCAATGCAAAAACAGTATGCATGTGCACAATTTCTTGGTTATTTTCATCATGCATATAGAAATCACGATAACAGAAGTACCGATTATATGACTTTGCCACTGTAGTAATCTTGATTTTTTCATGTTCCTTTGGTAAGCGAGTTACGTCAATCAAATTTTGAGTAACAATCCAGCCATATCCCATTTCATCTAATTTTTCAGTAGAGACTCCTAACTTCTCACTTTGAATTGTTGATACTAACATACATAAATCAACTAAATTTCCAATATTAAGTCGTCCTGTGACATTTGTTTCATAATAAACAACTTGATGTTCTTCAGTATATTTTTTACCTGACATTCTCGGCACTTCTTTCAAATTTTTAATTTATTCCATGAAATTCATTGTATACTTCTTGCTTCTTTAAATGATGTAATTTGGCCACTTGCTTTATCGCTGCATTCGGCTTTAACCCATCATTATCAATTAAACGTTGGACCTGCTCAACAATCGGCAACTCATCTTGAGCTGCTTCCTCAATTTCAACATTTGAATTGCCTTCAACAATAAGAACAAATTCTCCGCGGATTTCAGCTGTTTTACTCCATTCAACTGCATCTGCAAGTGTTCCCCGCAAATATTCTTCATATTTTTTGGTTAATTCGCGACATAATACAATTTTACGTTGTTCGCCAAAAACTTTCGCCATGTTTTGCAAAGTCTTTCCCAAACGATGCGGTGCTTCATAGTAAATTTGCGTAAATTCTTGTTGATTTAATTTAGTTAAAACTTCAACTTGTTCACTCTTTTTTCGAGGCAAAAAGCCATAGAACATGAATGGTTGAGGAACTAATCCTGAAGCAATCAAGGCCGTTAAAAAAGCACTTGGACCCGGAATCGCAATTACGCGAATTGCATGCTCAATACAACTTTCAACTAATTCATGCCCTGGATCACTGATAGATGGCATTCCTGCATCACTTACTTGTGCAATATTTTGGCCATTTTCCAGTAATTCAATTAATTCTGGAATGCGTTCTTGAGTATTAAATTTATGAAAACTAATCTGCTTTGTTTTGATTTCAAAATGGTTTAATAATTTTTGAGTATTGCGTGTATCTTCTGCCGCAATCCAATCAACTTCAGATAAAACTTCGATCGCGCGCGGCGACATATCTCCTAAATTTCCAATCGGAGTCGGAACGAGATACAACGCTCCTTTAGTTGAATCATCATTTTGAAAACTACTAATTCGTTGTATTGTCATTTTTTTCTCCATTAATAATTATTGCCTGACAAAACATACAGCCATCACCCTCAATACGTGAGCCAAAAAATTCTGTGCAAATATGGAAACCATCATGGTATAGCTTTTTCAAATTAGATAAGCCATGACCACTCTTATTTTTCTTATTATGATGTTCCAATTCATTCAAACGTTCACGCAAATGAGTATTTTCCACTTCAAGTTGTGTATTTCGTTCAAGCACTTGAGTCATTTCATCCCGCATTGACGCTAATAATTGTGACATTTCAAGTGTTTGGGCCTCCATTTTTTCAAAATTATCGTATAATTCTCCCTTATCCATACTCTTCATTCCTATCTGTTTTGATAAAGTTGATTTAGTTTTAATGTCAATGCTTCAAGTACATTTTGAAAATTAACATTTACCGCTAATTGATTCCAACAATTTAAAATTGCTTCAATTCCTTGAGTTATTTGTTCGACAGTCAAGAACTGACTTAAGGATGCTAATTCAGATTGATATTTACTAAAAATAATAGGCTGATTTGCTTGAAATTTTAACATTAACAAATCGCGATTTATTAATAACATCAATTCTAACAGCCGCTCCTGCATTTGTTGATTTTCAATCAATGGCATCAATTTAGTTTGAATCCAAACAAATGAGCGCCAGTCACCCTTTAAAATTAATTTTAACCAGTTTGCAACCTCTGAAACTAATTTTTGAAAATGTTCATCATTTCCTAAAGTAATCAAATCATCAAAGTTTGCATTTAAGTGAACTAAGATTCTTGCAAGCGATGCTGGAATTTCATGCTGCTCAAGTTTTTCTGCCAATTCATCTGCATTTAAATCTTGTAATTCAACAACTTGGCAGCGAGAAATTATCGTTGGCAAAATCTGATTAGGATGACTAGTAAGCAAAAAAGCCGTAATCTCACCCACAGGCTCTTCAATAAATTTCAGCAAACTATTTGCTGCACTGTTGGTCATTTTCTCTGCATTCTGGATAATAAAGACTTTTCGATTGCTTTCTAATCCGCTTTTAGTAAATTCAGCTTTCAAATAGCGCATTTGATCAACTTTAATTGTCCGTCCATCAGGAACAATGCGGACAACATCTGGATGTTCATTTTCAGCGATTCGTTGACATTCATTACATTGTAAACAAGGAAAACCATTTGAATTAGGATGCTCGCAAAAGATCCCTTGAGCAACCCAAACTGCTAATGCTAACTTGCCTACACCTGCATTCCCTGTAAATAAGTAAGCATGAGCAAGACGATTTTGCTGAATCAATTGTGCAAAGTGCTGCGTTAAATGTGCTTGAATTTTTGTTATATCCTGCTCCATTTGATCACCTAAAATTGTTTAAATTGTTCAACATTAATTACAAATACGGTTGCTCCGCCAATATTAACTTGTCTAGGATAATTATTATGCATTCCTTCAACATGTGTATCTAAAGTTACTGGCGGTGTAATAAACTTTTTTCGTTTTTTTGAAACATGCTTAATAATTTGGAATACTTCATCAAGTCGCTGATCATCAATTCCAATTAAAAAAGTAGAGTTGCCCGCACGTAAAAAACTGCCGCTTGAAGCTAGTTTAGTGGCACGGACATTATGCTCAATAAACTGGTTACTTAACCGATCACTATCTTTATCTTGAACAATCGCAATTACTAATTTCATTATTTATCCCTTTAAGCCTAAAAATTCTTTAATTATTGCTAATACTTCTGCTTTAACTTCTTCAATTGAACGACTGGCATCAACTACTTTAATCCGATTTGGATTTTCTTGGGCTAATTTTAAATATCCCGAATGCACACGCTCATAAAAATCTATTTGTTCTTCATCTAATCGATTAACTTCATCTTGACGATTTTGTTGAATTCGTGCCAGTCCAACTTGTGGTTCAACTTCAAAATAAATTGTTAAATCAGGAGTTAAGCCATCAGTTGCAAATTCGTTAATTGCTGCAATCTTTTGCATTCCAATTTCACGTCCTGCACCCTGATATACCAAAGAACTGTCTACATAACGGTCACTTAAAACTAATTGACCAGCATCTAACGCAGGTAAAACAGTCTCAACTAAATGCTGTCTTCGTGCAGCGGCATATAATAAGGCTTCTGTGCGTGCATCCATTGCAGTATTCTGTTTTGATAAGATAATTTCTCGAATTGCTTCAGAAATTCGGTTGCCGCCTGGTTCACGAGTATAAATAAACTGGTCTTTCATTACAGTTTGATTCAAAAATTCAATTACTTTCCAGATGATTGTCGTTTTCCCTGAACCATCTAAGCCTTCAAATGTAATAAATTTGCCGCTCACGGTACCACTCCTAATTTAATTTATATATTTTAATTGTACTTTAAAATGAATTATTTCAGCAACTACTTTTTCACTTAATCATCATAAATTTATAAAAAAGAAGACCTGCAAAATTACCATTCTATCTTGCATGTCTTCTATCTTACAATTACAGATTCTTGAATTTTGGCTTTTACCTTCCGCTTTTTGGCTTCTCGGAAAAGGAATTCAAACTTAGCTTTAGCCAACTGTTCATTTACGAGATAGTCTTCAGTTGACATTGTTGCTAATAAATCATCATTATTTCTAATGTTATCCCATTCATCTTTTGCTAACTCAATATCAGCAAGTAATTTACGATCATATTGCTTTTTCAAAGATTCTTTATTAACCTTTTTCTTTTTTCCAAATCCAAACATTATAATTCTGTCCGCCCTTCAATTGCCTTAAATAAGGTCATCTCATCTGCATATTCAATATCGCTGCCAACTGCTAAGCCATGAGCTAAACGTGTTACTTTAACCCCAGCTGGTTTAATTAACCGTGCAATATATGAAGCAGTGGCTTCCCCTTCCGGAGTTGCATTTGTTGCTAAAATTACTTCCTTTATGGCTTCATTTTTTTGCAGCCGAGTAATTAAGCTGCGAACATTGATATCTTCTGGTCCCTTGCCATCAATTGGAGATAAAACGCCATGCAAAACATGATACAAGCCATGGTATTCCCGCATTTTTTCTAAAGACATCACATCTTTAGGCTGCTCAACTACAATCACTTGGCTTTGATCGCGTGACTTATCTGCACAAATCACACATGGATCGTTTTCAGTAATATTCCCACAGATACTACAATAATGAAGATCTTTTTTAGCCGAAATCAATGCTTTTGAAAAAGATTCAACGTCCTTTTCATCCATATCTAGTGTGAAAAAGGCTAATCTAGTAGCAGTTTTACTACCGATTCCGGGTAATTTCATATAACTATCGATCAATTTCGCAATTGGTTCTGGATATTGCACTTAATTTACCTCCTTTATTAATCTTCTTCAACATCAATATTTTCTTTTCCAAATAATTCCTGTGCTTTAGTAATAATTTCAGGGGTTTGTTCTGAATTTTCTTCCGGTGATGCTTGCGAACTATCATCCTTTGATTGACGTTTATTTAAATAATCTTTGCGAATCTTCAACCATTGATCATTTGGTAAGAAAATTAAATTCAACTGTTGATCAACTAACCTGCTTAACCCATTTGTTAATGCATCTTGTAATTCCTGATCTTCAATTGCTTTTTGACATAAATATGGATACTGGAATCCAATTACTACTCCTTCATCACTAGCGGCAACTGGCTTACTGACATTCATAATTGCTCGTTGAGGAACCGTTAGCATATTAATTAAATCTGGCCAAATTTGTTGGAACCGATTTAATGCTTTACGAGTAGCATTATTTAAAACTTCATTTACCTTATCATAATTGACCTTAACTTCGATTACCTTGGTGCGATTGGTTGCTGCCGCTTTCCGCTTAACTTGTGGTTGCACTGGCTGAGTTTGCAAACTATTTAATTGACTTTGTAATTGGTGAATTTGATTCATCAATTGATCAATGCGTGCATCTGCTTGAGTCGTCGGCTGAACTGAAGTCGTATTTTGCACTTGCGACTGCTTTTTCAAAGTCGAAAGCTTAACTGTCAAAACCTCCAGATAAATTGATGTATGAGATGTAAAGCGCATATTTTCTTGCTGTTCATTTAACACATCAATCATTTGATACAGCAATTCTGGTGCCAATTGACTAGCAAAATCTTTAAAATCATCATCAAGCATTCCTAATTCGGATTCCGCTAACATTTCTGGTGATTGTTGATATAATAATAAATCACGACAATATTCAATCAAGTCTTCAATAATTCGTACTGCATCCTTACCATCCGCCAATAATTGATGGATAATCTGCAAGCCTGTTGGCACATCTTTTTCAACAACTGCCTTTAAATAATTAAGTAAATCCGTCTTTGTAACGCTGCCAGTTACCATTAAGGCATTGTCCAAAGTCACTTCATCATTTCCAAATGAAATTACTTGGTCCAAAATACTCAAAGCATCGCGCATCCCGCCTTCAGCAGCCTTTGCGATTACTTTCAAGGCCTGATCATCATATGGAATTTTAGTTTGGCCTAAAATGTATTCCATGCGCTTTAAAATGGTTGCAGCTGTAATTCTCTTAAAATCAAATCGTTGCGTTCGCGAAATAATAGTCGCCGGGATTTTATGCGGTTCAGTAGTTGCCAAAATAAAAATTACATTTGCAGGTGGTTCTTCTAAAGTCTTCAACAAGGCATTAAAAGCTCCCGTTGATAACATATGAACTTCATCAATAATATAAATTTTATAGTCCGCTTGGGTAGGGGCGTACTTCACTTTATCGCGAATATCACGAATTTCCTCAACCCCATTATTTGAGGCCGCATCAATTTCTAAGACGTCGTTCAAACTTCCATTCGTAATTGCCTTGCAAATTTCGCATTGATTGCATGGTTCACCATCTTTTTGGTGATGGCAGTTGATTGCCTTCGCAAAAATTTTAGCAGTTGAAGTTTTACCTGTTCCACGCGGTCCTGTAAATAAATAAGCATGCGAGGTTTGATTTAACGCTACAGCATTACGCAAGGTTTGGGTAATCATTTCTTGACCAACCACGTCTTCAAACCGTTGCGGACGCCATGTCCGATATAAAGCTTGATATGCCATTGTGAAGAGTCCCTCCTTCATTGTTCTAAATCACTAAAAAAAATCTCCCGATCAAAAGACCGAGAGCTCAATATTCTAATCAACTTAAGACACATACCGAACAAAACTTAGTGCTGCTTCCTTCCGGACCTGACACGATTCGTTAAGACGATATTGTCTTAAGGCCTTACGGCACTATTTATAATACCGTAAATCTAATAAAAAATCCAGTCTTTTTTTATTTTTTTCGTGCTTTTTCGAAAAAAGTTTGCAAAAGAATGCTGCATTGCTCTTTCAAAATTCCTTTTTTTACCTTTGCAGTGTGGTTTAGTCGAGGATCATTTAACCAATTAGCAAGAGTTCCTGCCATTCCTGCCTTTAAATCAGCCGCCCCGTAATAAACTTCTTCGATTCTACTATTAATAATTGCCCCACAACACATTGGGCAAGGCTCTAAAGTAACAAATAAAGCACAATTATCCAACCGCCAACTATCCAGTTTTTGATTAGCCGTTTCTATTGCTCTTAATTCTGCATGATCACTTGCTTTATGCGAATGTTCACGTAAATTATATCCACTACCAATAATTCTGCCATCTTTAACCACAACGCAACCAATTGGAACTTCGTCTAATGCAAGCGCCTTTTGTGCCTCTGCAATTGCTGCTTGCATAAAATATTCTGCTTCTGTTTGAGTATACTTCATTAATTTTCCTTCATACTTTGTAAAATTTGATATCCTTTATTACGCATAATTAATTGGCAATTGCCGAAAACTTCTTCCATTTTCTTTTTAGCAGAAGCTGCACCTTGTTTTTTCTGAATTACAATTGTCAATGTTCCATTTTCAACTAAATGTTCTGTTGCTCCACTCAAAATTTGATGCACAATTTTTTTACCTGCACGAATTGGCGGATTTGAAATGATGGCATCGAAATCATGGGCTTGAACTTGATCATACACGTTTGATTGATAAATGACTGCATTTTGAATTTGATTAAGTTGTGCATTTTTCTTTGCTAATTCCAACGCTAAGTTATTTACATCCACCATTTCCACTTTGGCTTGCGGATATTTTTTGGCAATAGCTAACCCTAATGGTCCGTACCCGCAGCCAACATCTAAAAGTTTGCCATGAAAATCACTTAAAGTTTGGCTTTTTTCTAATGCATTCAACAAAGTACGTGAACCAAAATCCACCGTATGTTTTGAAAATACACCGTTATCGGTCTCAAATTGGAATTGATTTCCCATTAATTCAAAATTCCAATCGCGTATCTGATGCTTAACATCTGGATTTTCAGAATAATAATAATTAGTCAATTTTTTCTCCTACTTTCTCTACAAATTATAATACGAATTTTCAAAATCAAAAGCAAATACTTGATATTTCGACAAATTCAATTAAATACAATATATATACTTGACAAAACTATCTTTTACTATATATTGTATTTATTTTCAAAAGTGTGTATACTTTCATGACGTACACAAAATAAATTTTGAAAGAAGATTAGACAATGAATTTAGTATTATTTACCAAAAATAACTGCATCCAATGCAAGATGACTAAACGCTTCCTTGAAGAAAATCAGATTTCATTTACAGAGCATAATATTTCACAAGAGCCTGAATATATTAATTATTTAAAAGAGAAAGGATTCCAAAGTGTGCCCGTGCTTGAAAGAAATGCTGAGCCAATCATTAATGGTTTCCGACCAGATCAATTAAAACAATTACTTGCAACACATTAATTAACGAAAGCGGGGAGTTCTTGTGGGTATTAAAGATATCGATATCAGCGAAGTAACTTATTTTGACTTAAATAATCAAATCAACATCCCAGTTGATAATAAAATTCCACTTGAAAAAGATAAGGAGGCCTTGGAAGCCTTCTTAAATGAAAATGTTAATCCTAATATGAAGCACTTTTCTTCTTTAAAGGAGCGCTTTTCATATTTAATTAAACATAACTATCTTGAGAAAGATTTTATTGAAAAATATAATTTTGATTTCATAAAAAAATTATATGCATACCTTTATGATCAACATTTCCATTTTCAATCTTTTATGGCAGCATATAAATTTTTTAACCAATATGCTTTAAAAACAAATGATGGCCAATTTTACTTAGAAAATTATGAAGACAAAATTGCAGTCAATGCGTTATATATGGCAAACGGCGATGAACAACTCGCCATGGATTTAGCTGATGAATTAATCCATCAACGCTACCAACCAGCAACTCCTACCTTTTTGAATGTTGGGCGGAAACGCCGGGGAGAATTTGTCTCATGCTTCTTATTACAACCTACCGATGATATGAACTCAATTGGCCGCTGCATTAACTCTGCACTTCAGCTATCTAAAATTGGCGGCGGTGTTGGCATCACCTTGAATAATTTACGGAGTGCTGGTGCCCCAATTAAGGGAATCGAAAATGCAGCCTCTGGGGTCGTTCCAGTTATGAAACTGCTTGAAGACAGCTTTTCGTATTCTAATCAATTAGGTCAACGCCAAGGTGCCGGAGTAGTATACCTCAGTGTCTTTCATCCAGATATCATCGACTTTTTAGCTACTAAAAAAGAAAATGCTGATGAAAAAGTCCGGGTAAAAACCCTTTCTTTAGGTGTAATTGTGCCTGATAAATTTTATCAGCTAGTACGAGATAATGCAGAAATGTATCTCTTCGAACCATATGACGTTGAAAAAGAATATGGGGTTCCATTCTCATACGTTGATATCACCAAAGAATATCAAAATATGGTTGATAATCCTAAAATTCATAAAACTAAAATCATGGCACGAGACTTAGAAGAAGAAATCAGTAAATTACAACAAGAATCTGGTTACCCTTATATCGTAAATATCGATACCATGAATAAAGCGAATCCGATTAACGGTAAAATTATCATGAGTAATCTTTGTTCTGAAATCGCTCAAATTCAACGGCCTTCAAAAATTAATGATTTACAAGAATATGAAGTGCTTGGAACTGATGTCAGTTGTAATTTAGGTTCAACCAATATCGTGAATTTAATGGCTTCTCCAAATTTTGGAAAATCCGTAGAAACAATGATGCGAGCCTTAACCTTTGTCTCTGATCAAGGAAATGCTAAGGTCGTCCCTTCAATTTACGAAGGAAATCGACTCTCACATTCTGTTGGTTTAGGCGCGATGGGATTACATGCCTTTTTAGCTAAAAATCATATTGAATACGGCTCTCCTGAATCAATCGAATTTACCAGCGTGTACTTTATGCTGTTAAATTACTGGACATTAGTTGCATCAAATAAAATTGCTCGAGAACGCCAAGAAACATTTTATGAATTTGAAAAAAGCACATATGCAGACGGTTCGTATTTTGATCAATATGTAACTCAAGATTTTCGTCCGCAAAATCCACGCGTCAAAGAATTATTTGCAGGAATTTTTCTTCCTAGTCCTGCCGATTGGGAAAAATTGAAAGCTAAAGTAATGCAAGATGGGTTGTATAATGCTTATCGCATGGCAGTTGCTCCAACCGGTTCAATTTCGTATGTCGGCAATACTACTGCTTCACTCCAGCCAATTATTCAACGCGTCGAAGAACGGCAAGAAGGCAAAATCGGAAAAGTTTACTATCCAGCAGCCTATCTATCAACTGATACCTTGCCATATTATCAGTCAGCATACGACTTAGATATGCGCAAGATGATCGATGTTTATGCTGCCGCTCAAAAACATGTTGATCAAGCCATCTCGATTACACTTTATTTCAAATCGACAATTAAAGAAGGCTTATATCCTTGGAAAGATGGACGTACAACTAAGATGACAACCCGTGATTTATCAATTATTCGTAATTATGCCTGGCATAAAGGAATCAAGAGTCTATACTACGTCCGCACATATACTGATGACGGTTCAGAAGCATTTAGTGTAAACGAGTGTGAAAGCTGCTCAATTTAACTTAAGAAGGAATATTAAATGATTAACATACTATATATCTCAATTGAGGGAAACACAAAGGCCTTTATTGATAAATTAATTCAATATGCAACTCAGCTGCATCAGCAAGATAGTTCAATGCCGTTAATTCAAGCAAAAGAAATCGATGACATGAGTCCTTTTGCCGAAGAACAAGCCGATTTTTTTGCCTTTGTTCCTACCTATCTTGACGGCGGCAATGGAATTGACAACGGTGTTAAAGAATTAATGACCAATGCATTAGGTGAATATATTGCATATGAAACCAATGCCGAGCACTGTCGCGGCGTTATTGGTTCTGGCAACCGCAATTTTAATCAGCAATATTGTTTGACTGCACGTAGATATGCACAACACTTTAACGCTCCTTTTTTAGCCGACTACGAGCTTCGAGGAACACAAAGCGATGTAAAGCGTATCTATGATATTTTACGACAAAATCGAGATTATACGAGGAGAAAAATATGAAAGACAATTATCAAGCAATCAATTGGAATGCAATCAATGACCAAATCGATAAAGCTACCTGGGAAAAATTAACCGAACAATTTTGGTTAGATACTCGGATTCCCGTTTCAAACGATTTAAAAGATTGGCATCAATTGGATGATGATCACAAATATTTAGTAGGGCACGTTTTTGGCGGACTAACACTTTTGGATACGGTGCAATCCCAAGATGGAATGGCATCATTGCGTCGCCATACACGTACTCAGCATGAAATTGCTGTATTAAATAATATTCAGTTTATGGAATCTGTCCATGCTAAAAGTTACTCTACCATTTTTTCAACTTTAAATTCGCCTGATGAAATTGATGAAATCTTCCAATGGAGTGATTCTGAAGAATTTCTACAAAATAAGGCGAAATGGATCAGTGATATCTACAACGATACTGCTGAAGATCCGCTTAAACAAAAAGTAGCAAATGTATTCTTGGAAACCTGTTTATTCTATTCAGGATTTTACACTCCCCTTTACTATTTGGGGCATAATCAATTACCAAACACTGCAGAAATCATTAAACTGATTTTACGGGACGAATCAGTACACGGAACCTATATTGGATATAAGTTCCAGTTAGGACTAAAAGAACGTTCTGAAAATGAACAACAACGCATTAAAGACTGGTTATATGATTTTCTATTGAAATTATATGAAAATGAAGAACAATATACCCATATTTTATATGATCCAGTCGGTTGGACAGAAGATGTCTTGACATTTGTTCGGTACAATGCCAATAAAGCACTAATGAACCTTGGGCAAGACCCTCTCTTCCCAGATACCGCTGAAGACGTTGAACCAACCGTAATTAATGGGATTTCAACTACAACTTCTAATCATGACTTCTTCTCTCAAGTTGGTAACGGATACCGATTAGGCGAAGTTGAAGCCATGACGAATGAAGATTATCAAAAATGGGCAGTGGATGATCCAGAAGATTCTACTCAAAACTAAAAAACATAAAAACGGGTACGTTATAAGGAAAAGTTAAACAAATCGCGAAGTTAGATTCGAAGACTTTCAACCTTACAAGCATGCCCGCTTTTTTTTTAGGCGGAAATTCGATTATGCGGATATACAAAAAGGTTGGACTTTCGTCACAACCTCTTTTATTTTAATCTACATTATCTTTGTAAAAATTTCGGTGCTAAAATCGTTTGTGGTAAATTATTTGCACCATGTTTTTGATTTACTACCATTACAAGTTGCAGCATTGTAATTGCAATTGAACTGCGTTTCCGGTATGTTATATATTTTGCATGCCATTCATTTGCATACTTATTCTTAAAAGCCCGCAAACCTTGGAACCCGTAAAGGCGATAGCCATATTCATAAATAAAGTGAGCTACCCGCTCTTCAATAAAACTGTATTTAGAACTACCAACATTGGATAACGGAGCCATTCCTAAGTCAAAATAACGATATCCATTTTCTTGACCATACTTATATAGCTCAATAAAAATTTTATCCATTATTCCTGATGGTGCATCTTTACTATGGCGCATTAAATCAATTGACAAAGTGTCAGCTTGCATTGGCATTAATGTTGCAAATGAAACTAACTTTCCATCTTTATCTCGGACAATTGCAACTGGAGCTCGTTGAATATAATCTTCATCAAAAAATCCTAAAGAGAATCCTTTTTCGGTTCGGTTACCCAACCAACTATCAGAAACTGCCTTTAATTCTTCCATTAAGTTAAATGATAACGGTGGTTGTACAATTGAAAATTGATAGCCTTCACGATCAAATTTGTTCATTAAAGCACGTTGAGCACGTTGCTTCTTCCCTTTTAAAGTAAATTCATCTAATCTGACAAATCCTTCCTCACCAGTCTTGATAAAATCAAAACCATACTCATGCAACAACATTGTCAATTCTGCGTTAATTTCATAGAAAACAAGTTGATAACCATAGCAATCAGATAAGTTAACTAATTCCTTTATCGCATCTTTCAGATACTCCTGATTTCCAACTGGCTCTCCCATAATGATAATCTTATCTGCTTTGATTTGATACATAATAAACAATTGATCTTCATTATCATGTTGATAAATATAAATCATCTTGTCTTTCAAATATGCTAAATGACTAACTTCATTTCCGCCATATGTATTAATTAAATTTTTAATTCTTTTTTCTGGAAAGTCCCAATGATTAAATGGATCTTTTCCTTGAGTGAAATATCGCATCATTACCATTAATATAATTCCAGCAATAATCATTCCGACAAGTCCATATAACCAAACTTGCTGGTCAGGGAATAATAATCCATTTGGAACATGATGATGGTGATGGTGAACTGGACGATTTAAAATTCCCACCAGCATATAGAATAGAAAGGCGCCACCAAACATCAGCATATTCAATAAGATGCTTTCAAATGAAAATTGCATCTTTTCACGATACAATTCTTTGCGCGATAATACAATACAAATCATTACAAAGACTAAGAAAATCGCTAATGACGGTGTATATTCTTTCCATAAGGTATTAATTACCCCGATTCCTAAGATAATTAATGTTGGTACATAGGCCTTCCTTTGTTTCAGTTGAATTGCACGTGCCATTCCCAATAACAGAAACGCAAAGATAATATTTGTCATCTGATTTAAGAAAAAGAAGGTATATGGCATTAATTTCATCAAAAAGGAATTTGAAAATGTAAAGTTGGGAATTGCAGATTCAAGTAACATGAAAATTCCCGAGAAATACATGAATAATGTTACCAATCCATGAGCAATTTTTTGAATAATTGTCTGTGGAATTCCATCCAAATCCTCATTAATTTGGTGTCCCATATCGTGGACAAAGAAAACGCCTCCGATTAAAAACGGAATAATGTAATAGAACAACCGGAAGAATAAAATCCAAACAACTGCAATTTCACTTGATACGCCTAGCTTTGTAAGTTCCAAAATCATAAATACATCAAAAGAGCCTAATCCACCCGGAACCATTGAGATAATTCCTAAAATCTCAGCAATAATGTATAGTGGAATTACATCAATTAAATGAATATGGACATTCATTAATCCGCCAATAATTAAGAAGAAAAAGGCTGCACAACCCCATTCAATCGTTGAACCGATAATTAATGCAAATTCTCGTTTCCAAGTCAAATCTTTGAAAAATTCATTATTTTTAAATTTAGTAACAAAGAATAAAATTGGAAAATATGCCCCTCCACCTAGAAGCCAAATTGAATACTTATGAAATCCAGCTTCGGAAGGCAAAACAAACATCATTATTAATGAAATCCAACAAAATATGGATAAACCAGCAAGTAAGAATAACGCAATCTTTGAGATGGCATATAAAATTTGCTTTTTGGTTGCGCCCTCTTTATAGAAATTCGCTCTTAAAGTTGCTCCCAATAAACCGCCAAATCCAGCTACGTTAGTAAAAGTATTAGTTACCCAACCGCTGCGTGCAATATATCCCTTTGAAAAATCTCCTGGTAAAAATCTTACAATCACGAAGTCATAAATTAACATTGGCAAAACCGCAATTAAACCGCAAATCAACATTGCAGTGATTACTACTGGTGATTGATCTGCAAGTGCATCGCCGACTTGATGCCAATTAAGTTGATGAAAAATTCTGCCAATTTCAGTAAAAACAAATAGCAGTACTGAAAAAATAAAAATCATTTTCAATAATGTGGCATGCTTCTCGTAAAAATCCTTTACTTTTGCAAACAAATTCTGCATTATTGACCTCCTAATGTATTGTTAATTCGCTTAACAAAAAAATCTAATATTAATGATATAATATTTTGCTTTATGATAAAAGGATTCTTACCATGGTTTTACCAAAATATGTATTACTTAAAATTTTTATTTCAATCAAAATTATGAGAGTACAAAAAAAGAGGCTGGAATAACATCCAACCTCTTCAGCGACAAACTAAAATTATTTAAGAGTAACCTTAGCGCCAACTTCTTCAAGTTTAGCCTTCATGTCTTCTGCTTCGTCCTTAGCAACGCCTTCCTTGATTACTGAAGGAGCATCGTCAACTAAGCCCTTAGCGTCTTTCAAACCAAGACCTGTGATATCCTTAACAGCCTTGATAACCTTAACTTTAGCTGAACCAGCGTCTGTTAATTCAACGTCAAATTCTGATTTTTCAGCAGCACCGTCTGCACCTGCAGCACCTGCAGCAGCAACTGGAGCAGCAGCTGAAACACCAAATTCATCTTCGATAGCTTTTACTAAGTCATTTAATTCAAGAATGCTAGCTTCTTTTAAGTCAGCAATAATCTTTTCTGTATCTAATGCCATTTTATTTTCCTCCGAAATTTAATTATGTTTTTTATTGATTATATATTATTCAGCATCTTCATCTTTACTTTCAGCAACAGCCTTAACTGCATATGCAAAGTTGCGAACTGGTGCTTGTAATACAGAAAGCAACATTGAAAGTAAACCGTCGCGATCTGGAAGTTTTGATAAAGCGTTGATTTCATCTAATGATGCCACTTTACCTTCGATCATGCCACCCTTAACTTCAAGAGCTTCGTGATCTTCAGCAAATTTAACTAAGATACGAGCAGGAGCTGTAACATCTTCTTCTGAGAAAGCAATTGCTGTAGGACCAGCAAATACTTCATCCATACCTTCAATGTTAGCCTTAGCAACAGCACGCTTCAAATATGTGTTCTTAACAACACGCATTTCAACGCCAGCTTCACGCAATTGCTTACGCAAGTCTGTAACTTCTTCAACAGTTAAACCACGATAGTCAACGACTACGTTTGAAACTGATTTTTCGAATTTTTCAGCCATTTCATCAACAATTGCAGCTTTCTTAGCAATGATTTCTTTACTCATGTTTTCACCTCCTAGTTGCAGAATTAGAGTTTAAAAAAACTCTATGTCCACACTAAGACATAGAGAAAGAACCGTATTCTCCTCGGCAGGATATTAAGGCTTGTGCCACCTGAGTCTTAGGTAGAACTATAATCAACTTTTTTAGTTTAACATATAACCTAATTTAAGGTCAATATTAAAGTGTATTTAAATCAATTGTTACACTTGGACCGAATGTTGAGGCAACTGACAAGTGCTTAATGTAAGTACCCTTAACAGCAGCTGGACGAGCCTTAGCAATTACATCGTAAATTGCATCAAAGTTACCAACTAATGCATCAACATCAAATGATACTTTACCTACTGGTACATGGACGTTACCATCACGATCTGTACGGTATGTAACTTGACCTGACTTAGCGTCTGTAACAGCCTTTTTAACATCCATTGTAACTGTACCAGTCTTAGGGTTTGGCATTAAGCCTTTAGGTCCAAGAACACGACCTAAGCGACCTACTTGAGCCATCATATCTGGTGTTGCAATTGCAACATCAAAGTCTAACCAACCATCTTGGATACGTTGTACCAAGTCATCGTCACCAACAACGTCTGCGCCGGCATCTTTTGCTTCTTGAGCCTTAGGGCCCTTAGCAAATACAATAACCTTTTGGTCTTTACCTGTACCATTAGGTAAAACCATAGCACCACGTAATTGTTGGTCAGCTTGCTTTGTATCAAGGTTTAAGTTAAATGCAGCTTCAACAGTTGCATCAAAGTTAGCAAAGTCAATTTTCTTAACTAATTCAAGAGCTTCTTTTGCTGAATAACTCTTACCAGCTTCGATTTGCTTTGCGGCTTCTAAATATTTCTTGCTTTTCTTTTTAGCCATTAGTGATTTTCCTCCTTGCAAATTGTGGTCATCGGATAAACCTCCCACTTGACATCTTTGTTTTCACAAAGTGTCCGACTGGGAAGCACAGTTGTTATTAATTAGTCTTCAACAACAAAGCCCATGCTTCGTGCAGTACCTTCAATCATGCGCATAGCAGCTTCAACGTCTGCAGCGTTTAGATCTTGCATCTTAGTCTCTGCGATTTCCTTAACTTGTGCTTTTGTAACTGTAGCAACCTTATTTGTGTTAGGTTCGCCAGAGCCTTTTTCTACACCAGCAGCTTTCTTAAGTAAAACTGAAGCAGGCGGTGTTTTTGTTACAAAATCGAATGAACGATCTTCATATACATTAATCACAACAGGAATAATCATTCCAGCTTGATCAGCTGTACGAGCGTTGAATTCCTTTGTGAATCCCATAATATTGATACCTGCTTGTCCTAAAGCTGGACCTACAGGAGGAGCTGGAGTTGCTTTTCCAGCAGGAATTTGTAATTTAACAACGTTTACTACGTTCTTTGCCACGGTAAAAACCTCCTCTTCCGTGTTGTGGTTCGGATGGCCAGCTAAATTTGGCCTCCCACTTTGCATGCCAAAGCATACTTTTAAAATATAGCACAAAAAAAGCTCTAATGCAATCCCTTTTACATCAGAACTTTTCAGTTAATTAAACAATTACTGTTACAGCTGCAGCTCCAATAATCAATGCTAACCCAAACAATGTAACCCACATTTCTTTAGTGGTTTTCTTCTGCCCTAAGAACCAAATTCCGGTTAACGTTGCCAAAACTACCGATGTTTGTGATAAAATAAATCCGGTTGCTAAGCCATTCATATTTGGTTGAGCTGAAATTAAATATGTCAATGCAGCAAAAGCAAAGAAGAAACCAGAAATGATTTGCTTATATGTAACTGCTTGGGCGAATGGTGTCTTTTCCTTTGTTCTAAAAGTTTCAATCAAACCGTAGACCACACCAACAATTACCATTCCAATTGCTTGGGGTAAAAATGCTTGTTTTCCATTAATGTGAGCAGCTTGTGGAGCAGCAGAATATGCCCAGTAACCAATTTCACCAATCAACAATACCAATACTGCTTTACGTAAGGCACCTTTAGATTCTGAAGTTTTCTTTTCACTCCAAACAGTCATCCAAGCACCTAAAATAATAACCGCTAAAGCAATAAAGCCAACAATCTTATCAGTTGTGGTTGGCCAATCGCCTAATGCAATTACGCCCCATAATGAAGCGCCTAATAATTGAAATGCCGTTGTAACAGGCATCGCCCTTGAAGAACCAACTAATGTAAATGAATAAAATGTAATAATTTGAGCCGCTGCCCAACCAATTCCAGATAAAATCGCAAAAAATAAATCTTTTCCTTGGGGGAAACCTAAATGCTCAACTTGATTAAAAACAAATGCAAAAATCAAAGTTCCAAGAGTAGTTCCTAAAATTTGATTAACTGGTTTACCGCCAAATTTAGATGCAATGGTTGGGAAAATTCCCCATCCAATTAATGGTCCTAAACCAATAATAATTGCAACGGTATTCACAATATCACCTCAAATAAAATTAAACTAAATCATATTCATTATAACTTAAAATACTACGCCGCTTTCAAGCATAATATTTGAATATGGTGTCATTTCACCTGTACGGATAAATGCCTTACAATCTGCCAAATCTTTTTTCATTTCAGCATGCGGAATGAAAGTAATTGGCATTTCAGGAAGTCTTTTTTGAATTTGAGCAAGCATTTCAGGATTTTGCGTTTTAATTTCTTCAGCTAAATAAATACGTTGGACTTCCAATTCTTCTAATACATTATTTAAGACATCCATAAAACTTGGAATGCCCTTTGTAACGGCTAAATCAATCTTTTCTGTTCCATTTGGGACTGGCATGCCAGCATCCCCAATAGCTAATTTATCAAAATGTCCCATTTGGGCAATTACTCGTGAAATATCAGAATTAATTACTTTAGTCTTTTTCATGATAATTATCTCCTAATCTAATTCATTTAAATATGGAATTGATGGTTGTGCACCTAAACGTTGGACAGTAATTGAGGATGCACGATTACTAAATCGAATTGCATCCGTCAAATTACTCAAATCCGGTTTCAACTTGCTGCTTAATGCACCAATAAATGTGTCTCCCGCAGCAGTTGTATCAATGGCTTTCACCTTAAATGCCGGAACAATGCCAGTTTCCCCTTGATAGCTATAAAATGTTCCGTGACTGCCTAGTGTAATCAACACTGCTTTTACTCCCAATGAATGCAATTTAACAGCTGCCTTTTGCATTTGACTTTCATCAGTAACTTTAATCCCCGTTAAAATTTCAGTCTCCGTTTCATTCGGAATAATTAAGTCCGTTAACTTGAGTAATTCAGTCGGAATTTCATCCACTGCTGGAGCCGGATTCAATAAAGTCGCAACTCCATTTTGCTTAGCAATTTCAAACGCCCGAATCGTACTATCAAGCGGCGTCTCAAACTGAGCAACTATCCAATTACTAGCAGCAATCAAATCTGCATGCGATTCAACATGTTTAGGAGCTAATTGCATATTGGCTCCGCCTAAAACGTAAATGCTATTTTCCCCATCATCGCTAACAATTACGTAGGCTTGACCAGTTGAAGTCCGTAGTAATTTTTCTACTCCGGATAAATCAATTTTTTCCTCTGTAAGCAGCTCCATCATCATTTTACCAGCATCATCCTCCCCAATGGCACCAATAAAATGAGTATCCGCACCTAATCTTTTAGCAGCTACTGCTTGATTTGCACCTTTTCCGCCGCCTGCAGAAAATGATTCATTAATGTGAATGGTTTCTCCGCCTTTTGCCATTCTAGGGGTGCGAATGCTGCGATCTAAATTAATACTTCCGATTACCGTAACATTATTCATTACTCGTCACTCCTCATTTAAAATGTTAAATCTTTAACTTAACAAATTAAATATAGCAAAAATTGTAACCGATTTCAATGTGCTTTCTTAATTTTCGTTATTTTTTCTTAATAAATGACCTAGACCAATTTAATCATCTTTTAAAAATTTAAAAATTGCTTGGTCAACTTGCTGATTTTCATGCAGATTACTATGTCCAGCTCTTTTACCATGAATCACTAATTCACGATAATTTTTAATATTCCACACTAAAAATCGTAATGATAGTGCTGAATTTACCGAAACTTGTCCATCGGAATGCGAACCATTTTGTAAATTACCAGCAATATTCAAAAACTTAATTGCTGAAGGAATTCCCATTTGATGATCACGCATCCACTGATACAACGGCGTCATTTTGACTGGCCCATCGGCGGTTAATTCATAATTTTCAATATATGGTGTCCGTTTACCGACTTCTAAATCATTAAATGGTGCACCGATTGTGACTACTTTTTCCACACTTGCAACTCGTTGATCTGTTCCAAATTGATTTAAATATTTTAATACCGAAACACATCCCATTGAATGCGCCACAATATTAACTCGCGGTATCTGATAATAAAATTTTAACTGATTCAAAATTTTCCAAATCCACTTTACCTGCTGATCAACTTGGTCCCGATTTTCAAAAAATAAGACCTGAGTCAACCCTTGCGGATTTCCTTGAAAATAAACCTTTCCTCGATGTGAAACAAAAATCATTCCTGTTTTTGTTCCCCAACCATTTTTTCCAAATCTTTTTAACATTCTGCCAAATGAAAAATAATTTCCGGCATATCCATGAATAAATAATGTTGGCGTTTTAATTTGATTTAATTGACAATTTTTAACTGTAGATGACCGCTGATACACGAATAGCAGCGCTGAAATCAGAGCTGCTATTGATACACGTTTATTCAAATTAAACCAAACTATCTACTTGATCAAAGTCCACTTCAACATTTGTTTCGTGGCCCATCATCAAGATATTTCCTTTAATTTTTTGATGTTCGCCATCTACATTTGTAACCTTAATTACTTGACCTTTGAATGGTCCGTCAATAATTGAAACTGAATCGCCAACTTGAATCTTAAAGTTATTTTCATGCGTACTCATGCCTAATTGATGCAAAATATTATTAATTTCTGAATTCAATAATGGAGCTGGTTTACTACCTGAACCGTGAGAGCCAACAAAACCAGTTACGCCTGGTGTGTTACGTACGATATACCATGATTGATCTGTCATGACCATTTCAACCAATACATAACCAGGAAAAGTCTTCAAAGTTTCTACTTTTTCTTTTCCAGTCTTGGTAGTTTCATGTTTTTCTTCTTCAGGAACGACTACCCGAAAAATATAGTCTTCCATTCCCATTGATTGTGCACGTGATTCAAGATTTTCTTTAACTTTATTTTCATATCCTGAATAAGTATGCAAAACATACCATTTCTTTTCCATTGTTTCAGCCATTTATTATCATTCCTTCTATGTTCTCTAAATTATGTAAAATAAAAAAACTCCGCTTTGCGAAGTTTTTTTCAACTAACTGTAGTATAGCAAACTTCTCACCGTTTGACTAGATAAGAGCGATTAAACCTTGTACTGCAGCATCAACAATTGCAAAAAATGCAACTAACGCTAGTGACATGACAACTACTGTAGTCGTATCTTTACGAGTTTCTTTTGCAGTTTCCCATGTCGTATCTTTCATTGTTTGTACAACTTCTTTTAAGAATTTCAAGTGACTCGCCCCTTTATTTAGTTTCTCGATGAAGAGTGTGTTTATTACAATACTTACAAAATTTCTTAACTTCTAAACGTTCTGTTCGGTTAGGATTTTCAGTAATTGTGTAATTCCGTGAACCGCAAACTGAACATGCTAATGCAATTTTTCGTTTTGAAGACATATCTTTCTCCTTCTAAATTTCAAAAACCACTATACAATTAATTTAACATGCCTGTCAAGATTAGTGGGATAAATCATCCCTTAACTTGGCTAACTTATCAAGTTGTTCATCATTCCATGGACTTTTACGGACCGTTGCCTGAACCTGATAATTACGAGTAGCTTCAGCAACTTGTCGTTTAGCATGCTTGATATCTTGATATAATTCCCATGCTGGTTTTCGCAATGCTCCCTGCGAAAAGACAGTCCACTGTTCTGCTTGATCACTTGTAGCGACCGTCACTTGATTCAAAGGATTTAAAAGTTTACCTGCTAAGGATTCAATATAACTGTCTGCCGTTTGTCCTTCATCTGTCCAGATAATATGCAAATTATACTGATCATAGCTTTGAGAAAGTCCAGGCACATACATTGCATCAAAAACAACAATAATTTCCATATCAATTTGTTTATGGTAACTTGATAAAATTTTTAATAATAAATCCCGTGCATCTTCTAACCGATCTGCTTTCTTTAATTTATCTAATTCAGGCCAATTACCAATCATATTATAAGCATCGACGATTAAAATCCGCTGTTTCATTTATTACACTCCTCGTGATGTAAAAGCTTGATACATCAATAAACTAGCAGCAACACTGGCATTTAAACTTTGCACATGTCCGACCATTGGAATAGTCAGCATTTCATCACATTCTTTTTTAAGTAAAGGAGAAATCCCCTTACCTTCATTGCCGATCACCATTGCTGTAGGTCCTTTTGCACTCCACTTGCGAAAATCTTTTCCTTGCATATCTGTACCAAAAACCCACATTCCGCGTTCTTTTAATTGTTTAACTGTTTGAACTAAATTAGTTACCCGTACTACTGGGACATACTCAATTGCTCCCGTAGAAGTCTTGGCCACCGTTGCGGTTAATTGAACTGCTCTGCGTTTAGGAATAATTACTCCATGAATTCCAGCAGCATCCGCCGTTCTCAAAATTGAACCTAAGTTATGCGGATCTTCAATTCCATCCAAAATCAAAAACAAAGGATCTTCGTTTTTAGCTGCAGCACGTGCGAATAAATCATCAATTTCTGCATATTTAAAAGCTGCAACTGTCAATACCACTCCTTGATGATTTTGCCCATTGCATAATTGATCCAGTTTTGATTTTGGAACTTGAGAAACAATGATTCCTTTTTGCTTAGCCTTAGTAACAATCTCTGCTAATGCATCTGAATTAGATCCAGCCTGAACAAACACTTTGTTAATTGTCTGATTGGATTTTAATGCTGCCATTGCTGGATGACGGCCAATTACCATTTCATTATTTTGCTTTTGAGCCATTATTTAAATTTCCCTCCTCAACCGTTTTAATACACCATGCTGCTAATTCATCTAATCTTTGCTTTTGTTCGCTTAAATATAGATAACCAAATAACGCTTCAAATCCAGTTGAAATTCGATAAGTCATCACTGAAGTATTTTTGGCTGAGGTATGACTCTTAGCATTTCTCCCGCGATGGAAATATTCTAGTTCCGTTTCAGTAAGCAAATTTTGTTTTTCCATTTCACCAACTAAAAATGCTTGCGCCTTTGCTGAAACATATCGTGTTGCTAAATGGTGCAATTTGGTTGGCTTAGTTAAACCTTGTTGTAATAAATGTCGGCGCACATATACTTCATAAACTGCATCGCCAATATATGCCAATGCAATTCCATTCATTTGATTATAATCTGCAATCATTTACTCTCTTCTCCATCTTGTTCCTTGCGCAGTATCTTCTAAGATAATCCCTTGAGCTTTTAATTGATCACGAATTTCGTCACTCAATTGATAATCCTTAGCTTGCCGTGCTTGATTCCGTTTTTCAATCAACTTTTCAATTTCACCGTCTAATAATTCTGCTTGAGGCATCTTAATTCCTAACACTGAAGTTATCTTAGTAAATTCGTTCAGCATGAAATGAATTGTATCGCACTTTACAACTGATTGTTCGCTATAAATATTCATTAATTTGGCCATTTCATAAATTGATGTCATTCCATTTTGCACATTGAAATCATCATCCATTGCAGTTACAAAAGCTGTAATTTGTGTTTTAAAGGCTTTTTCTTGCTGTTCATCTATTCCTTCAGCAGCATCTTGCAAGCGATAGTTTAAATTGCGGTATGCCGTTGTTAATTTTTCTAAATTATTTTTGGCTTCCTGCAAATTTTCTTCAGTGTATTGGATTGGCCGCCGATAATGTGTCGTTGACATAAAGAAACGTACAACTTGCGGATCGACTTTTTTGACTAAATCATGTACAGTAACAAAGTTGCCCAATGATTTACTCATCTTTTCATTTTCTTTGCCAATTGTGACAAAACCATTATGCATCCAATAATTTACAAAGCGTTTTTCTGTTTTTGATTCACTTTGAGCAATTTCATTTTCATGGTGCGGAAATTCCAAATCAGCACCGCCTGCATGAATATCAATTGTATCTGCTAAATATTTAGTTGCCATTACAGAACATTCAATGTGCCAGCCTGGACGTCCTTTACCCCAAGGAGAATCCCATGAAATTTCATTTGGTTTAGCTTTTTTCCATAATGCAAAATCAAGTGGATCTTCTTTTTTTGCTTGTTCTTCGGCAGTAATTCGTTCACTTGCACCTTGCTCTAAATCATCAATTGCTTGTCCAGATAATTGACCATAATTCTTAAATTTGCGAGTCCGAAAATATACATCTCCATCTGCAGCATAGGCAGCACCTTTTTCAATTAAGTCTTGGACAAAATCGATAATTTCTTGCATATTATCCATTACTCGCGGATTAATCGTAGCACGCTTGATATTTAATGCATCAGTATCAGCATAAAAGGCATTAATGTACTTTTCTGTTAATTCTGAAACACTCATTCCGGTTTCATTACTTGCTTTAATAATTTTATCGTCAACATCCGTAAAGTTTGAAACGTATGTTACGTCATAGCCGCGATATTCTAAATATCTTCTCACAGTATCAAAAGCAACTGCACTGCGCGCATTGCCGATATGAATGTAATTATAGACTGTCGGACCACAAACATACATCATTACTTTTCCAGGATGGATTGGTTTAAATTCTTCTTTTTGATTAGTAAGTGTATTATATATTTGCATTCTTTTCACCTATTTAAATAAAAAGGCTGTGACGTTCAAGTTGCAGCCTTTTTACATATTCTAATATTACTCGCCAATTTCCTTTAATGTTTGTTCAAGATGCTTCAAAGCCTTTTCACGACCAAGCAATTCAATTGATGGTGCCAAATCGGGACCATGCATTGCACGCGTTGTTGCAATCCGAATTGGCATGTACAATGCCCGTCCTCGAATCTTCTTGTCTTTTTGAATTGCTTTAATTGTATCTTGAATTGCTACAGCATCAAAGATTGGTAAATCTTTTACTCGTTCAGCAAATTCATGTAATACAACTGGAGCTGTGTCAGCTGATAATTCTTCCTTAGCAGCATCATCCAGTTGATCAGGTTCTGTAAAGAATACATCTGCCATTTCAACAATTTGGTGGGTATATGACATTTGTTGTTTATACAAATGAATCAATTGACGCGCCCATTCAATTGTTGCAGCATCTGGATTTTTCTTAACCTTGCCTGCTTTAATTAATTGTTGTAAAGCTGAATCCGTAATTAAATCATCATTAGCATTCTTGATGTATTGGTTATTAATCCATTCCAACTTCTTTTCATCAAATGCTGCTGGTGATTTACTTAGCCGGTTAGGATCAAACATCTTGATAAATTCACGTTGATTAAAAATTTCTGATTCGCCGACTGGTGACCAGCCAAGTAAAGTAATAAAGTTAAACATTGCTTCTGGCAAGTAGCCCAATGAACGATATTGTTCGATAAATTGCAAAATCGTTTCGTCACGTTTGCTTAACTTCTTACCAGTTTCAGAATTAATAATTAATGACATGTGACCGAATTGAGGTGGTTCCCAACCAAATGCTTCATAAACTACTAATTGCTTAGGAGTATTTGCAACGTGATCATCGCCCCGTAAAACATGTGAAATTTCCATCATGTGATCATCAACAACTACAGCAAAGTTGTAGGTTGGCATTCCATCCCGTTTTTGAATGACAAAATCGCCGCCGATTGTATCTGATTGGAAACTAATATGTCCTTTAACAATATCGTCCCATTCGTATGTCTTGTTGTGCGGAACCCGAATCCGAATAACCGGCTTAATACCGTTAGCACGTGCTTCTGCTTGTTTAGCAGCAATTTCATCATCAGACATACCTTCATATTCGTATACATAACGTGGAGCTTCGCCGCGAGCCTTTTGTTCTTCCCGTTGCTTTTCCAATTCTTCTTCTGTCATGTATGATTCATATGCCAAACCTTTGTCCAATAATTCTTGAATTAATGGTTTGTAGATGTCTTTTCGTTCTGATTGACGATATGGACCATATTTACCGGGCTTGTCTGGACCTTCATCCCAATCAATTCCTAACCATGCAAGGTTGTCCATTTGACTGCGTTCACCGTCTGCGACATTCCGCTTGGTATCTGTATCTTCAATCCGTAAAATAAATTTTCCTTTATTGTGTCGAGCAAATAAATAGTTAAATAATGCTGTTCGTGCATTACCGATATGCAAGTGGCCTGTTGGACTTGGTGCATAACGTACTCTGACTTTACTTTTAGCCATGATAACGCCTCTTCCTTAAAAGTTTGCAGAGATTTTTCAGTCTCTATAAATTGAATTCTAATCGCTCTTGATTAATTTAACGATTTTATTTCTACATCTCTGTGTATACTACTGTTTAATTTTACACTGATTCGAATAAAAAATAAATGTTTCTGAAATAATTAATTTTTTTCTTTTAATTCTCGCTTAGAATGCGCTAATTTTGCAAAAATCATTCGACCTGCATCCGTCTGAATTGCACTTGTAACTTCGACTTCAACGGGTTTATTCATAAAGAACTTTCCATCTTCAACGACAATCATTGTCCCATCGTCCAAGTAAGCAACTCCTTGTTGTCTTTCAGTTCCGTTTTTAATAATTGTCACCTGTAATTTTTCACCTGGAATTACCCGCGGCTTCAATGATTTAGCTAATTGATTAATATTTAGCACACGAACATTTTGAAATTCACTGACTTTATTTAAGTTATAGTCATTCGTAATAATTTCCGCATCCATAAGTTTAGCTAATTTAATTAATTTACTATCTACTTCTTGAATGTCATCAAAATCTCCGTCATACATTTCAATTGGAACAACTTTTTCTTCACGCAGTTTATTTAAAATATCTAAACCGCGCCGTCCACGAACTCGCTTAATACTGTCACCTGAATCTGCAATGTATTGCAATTCATATAATACAAAGTTTGGTACTACTAATGTCCCCTCTAAGAAGCCAGTTTTGACTAAATCATAAATACGACCGTCAATTAAAATGTTAGTATCAAGCAACTTATAGTGATAAAAATTTTGACCTGCCTTACGTTCAAGAACCGTTCCCTGAGTAGCATCTTTTTCTTTTTTCTTTTTCAAGAAAAGGCCTTTTACTTCACGTGTTCGAGAACGTCCTACGACAAATCCCAAATAGCCAAATACTAATAGCAAAACAATTGGTAGAAAAGTATTCACAAAAATTGAATGGGCACGGGTTAACGGCGTAGTAATTAAAAATCCTAATAATAATGCCAATATAATTGCAACTACTTCAGAAATTAAATTTTCTGTTTTTTGCCGCAACAGTACCTTTTCAACTCTTTGAATGATTTTTTCTAACGGATCAACCACAATAAATGAAATTAATGTAAAGCCAATCAGTCCTAATAACATGTTAACAAAGGCGTTGGCAAGCCACGGATTACTGATGTGTAACGCTGCCCAAAATTGTGGTAAAAAAGAATAGCCGGCACCGATTCCCAGCACCATCAGCATAATTCGAATTAATTTTTTTCGCATCAAATCACTTCTTTTCTAGTTAAAAACATATTTCAGCGTTTCAGCCAAAGTTTGAACTCCAATTACTTGAATCCCTGCTGGTTTTTCCCAGCCATCTAAATTATTTTTAGGAACAAAAGCCCGTTTAAAACCTAATTTGGCAGCTTCTGCTACTCGTTGTTCAATTCGGTTAACACTGCGCACTTCACCGGTTAATCCTAATTCTCCAATAAAACAATCGGTGGGTGAAGTTTCTGCATCCCGATAACTGGAAACAATACTGATTGCAATCGATAAATCAATTGCTGGTTCATCCAGTTTAACTCCGCCTGCTGCTTTCAAATAAGCATCTTGATTTTGCAATAATAACCCTGCACGTTTTTCCAAAACTGCCATAATCAATGCCACCCGATTATGATCTAATCCGGTAGTTGTTCGTTTTGCATTTCCAAAAGCTGTAGGAGTTACCAATGCCTGAATTTCAACTAAAATCGGCCTAGTTCCTTCAAGTGAAACTACCACTGAAGAGCCCGTTGCACCGCGCAAACGCTCTTCCAAAAAAACTTCTGAAGGATTAGCAACTTCAACTAATCCCGCTTGTTTCATTTCAAAGATTCCAATTTCGTTTGTTGAACCAAAACGATTTTTTACAGCCCGCAAAATCCGATATGCCCGGTGTTGATCACCTTCAAAATATAACACCGTATCAACCATATGTTCCAAAATTTTAGGTCCGGCAATTGCTCCGCCTTTAGTCACATGACCAACAACAAAGATAGTTACTGAGTTCGTTTTCGCAATTTTCATTAAATCCGAAGTTACTTCCCGAATTTGAGCAACACTGCCGACCGCGGATGACATTTCTGGTTCCTGCATTGTCTGAACTGAATCGATAATTACATAGTCAGGTTTTAACTCTTCGATGTTCTGACGAATACGATCCATATTTGTTTCCGGATATAAATAAAAGTTGCTGCCGCCCACACCTAATCGATTAGCGCGCAATTTAATTTGAATCGCACTTTCTTCACCAGAAACATATAACACTTTTTGTTTTTGAGCTAATTGTCCAGAAACCTGTAATAGCAGCGTTGATTTACCAATTCCTGGATCACCGCCAATCAAGACTAATGAACCTGGAACAATTCCGCCGCCCAAAACACGGTTAAATTCTTCATAACTGGTTTTCACTCGGGGAGTTTCACTTGTTGAAACTTGATCAATCAATTGCGGTTTAACTTCTGTCCCAGTAAAAGTTGTATGTGGTCGAGCTTTAGTTGCTGCTGGCTCGGATTTCACTTCTTCTACCAAGGTATTCCATGCACCGCAATTCGGACAGCGACCTAGATATCTGGGTGAAACATAGCCGCATTCTTGACATACATATTGTGTTTTTGTTTTTGCCATCTATTTTCGCCTGCTACTTTCCAGATGAACCAAACCCGCCCGTCCGCTTTTGAGTTGGTTGTTCCTCATCATCTGCAGTTAAAAATGGGAGAAAGATTCCTTGTCCAATCCGTTCTCCCTTTTTGATTGTATAATCGCGGACTCCGAAATTAACTAATTGAAAGAAAATTTCGCCTTCATTAGCATCATTTCCATAATAATCAGCATCCACAATGCCCACTCCATTTGGTAAAATCAAGCCCCGCTTTAATGGAGCACTGGAGCGGTTAGCAAGCATCAAAAATTCATCAACTTGCATATACGCTTTGATTCCTGTGGGTACTAAATATGGTTTTAATACCTGTGAAGCATCCTCATAATCTTCATTAGTCAATTCTTGTTTAGTTCTTAATGCTTTAAATATTTTCACGAAGTTTAATTTCCAAATACTAGGTAAGGTAAAATCTTCTGCAGCACAAAAATCATAGCCGGCTGCATGTTTTGTTTGCCGTTTGGGTAAGGTTAAATTCTCATTTTGATAACGAGAAACAATTTCAAAACCACGTTTCATTTGCCCAAATTCTCCTTTCTTCTTATTTAACAATCATACCATTAATGGTGCGTTTTGAATAACTTTATTTCTTCTATTATGCTAAAATTTAAGTATACCGGATTTTAGTTAAATCCACTTTAATAAATGCAAGGAGGAATCGTAATGAATCAAAATGAATTAAAAAAATTAGTCGGCGAAAAATCAGTTGAATTCGTTGAAGATAACATGATTTTAGGTTTAGGAACTGGAACCACTGTGCGTTACATGGTTGATGCATTGGGAAAACGGGTCCAAGAAGAAGGTTTACATATTACTGGAGTTACAACTTCAGAACGAACAGCCCAACAAGCTAAAAGTTTAGGTATTCCTTTGAAATCAGTTGATGAAGTTGATCACATTGATTTAACAATTGATGGTGCAGACGAAATTAGTTCTGATTTTCAAGGAATCAAAGGTGGCGGTGCTGCATTATTGTTTGAAAAAATTGTTGCCATCAATTCTGATAAAGTAATGTGGATCGTTGATGAATCTAAACTTTCACCAAAATTGGGTTCATTCCCACTTCCTGTTGAAGTCATTCCATATGGAAGTAAAAAAATCTTTGAACGTTTTGCAGAGAAAGATTTAAATCCAAAATTCAGACGCGACCCAGTTACTAAAGAATTAGTCCGGACAGATTCAAATAACTACGTAATTGATTTATATCTGCATGAAATCGATGAACCTCATTCACTTGCTGAATATTTAATTAATCAAGTTGGTGTAGTAGAACAAGGACTATTCTTAGATATGGTCGACACTGTCATTGTCGGTCGAGAAAATGGTCCTGAAGTCATTCCAGTAAACCGCTAATTAAAGGAGTTTTATTATGAGCAAAGAAATTAGTTTTGATCAATTAAAAAATTTTCAAGCTGACTTAGATAATTTAAAGGGACATGCAGTTACTGAACGTGCTGTTACCAAAAATGGAATTCTAGCAGTCAGCAAAGACTATCGCGCAGAAGTCAACATGGACCCAGTGTTCTCAATTGACATTGACACTGGAAAAGTAGCCGATCAAAAACGTTCTGGTCGATGCTGGATGTTTGCTGCCTTAAACACAATGCGGCACTCAATGCGTGAAAAATTAAACATGAAAGATGATTTTGAACTTTCTCAAAATTACACTTTCTTCTGGGATAAGTTGGAAAAATCAAATTACTTCTACGAAAATGTCCTAAAAACGGCTGAATTACCTACTTCTGATCGTAAAGTGGCATGGTTAATGCAAACTCCGCAACAAGATGGCGGCCAATGGGATATGATTGTAGCCATCATTCAAAAATACGGTGTTGTTCCTCAAGCAATCATGCCTGAATCTTTCAATTCATCAAACTCAACAGAAATTAACAAGCAATTGAATCTTAAATTACGCAAGGATGCAGTTGAATTACGTGAATTAGTAAATGCCAAAGCTAGCACGGAAGAAATTCAAAAGACAAAGGAACGAATGTTAGGTGAAGTTTACCGGATGCTTGCATATAGTTTTGGTGAACCACCTACAAGTTTTACCTTTGAATATCGTGATCGTAACAATGACTACCACATTATTAAAGACATCACTCCACAAGATTTCTTTAATAAATATGTTGGTTGGAATTTAGATGATTACGTTTCAATTATTAATGCACCTACAAAAGATAAGCCGTTCAATGAGATGTATACCGTTGAAATGTTAGGCAACGTCTTAGGCGGTCGTGAGGTTCGACACTTAAATGTTGACATGGATACCTTCAGAAAAGTAGCAATCGAACAGTTAAAACATGGTGAAAGTGTTTGGTTTGGTTCTGATGTTGGTCAAGAATCAGATCGTAAAGCTGGAATCATGGATCCTGAATTATATCATCAAGATGAACTCTTTGATGTAGATTTTTCAATGTCAAAAGCTGAACGTCTTGACTATGGCGAAAGCTTAATGACTCATGCCATGGTATTAACAGGTGTTGATTTAGTCGATGATCAACCAACTAAATGGAAAGTTGAAAACTCTTGGGGCGATAAAGTTGGTACCAAGGGATTCTTCGTAATGAGTGATGCGTGGATGGAAGAATTCTGCTACCAAGTAGTTGTTAATAAGAAATACTTGCCAAAAGATTTACAAAAGGTACTAACTCAAAAACCCCATTTGCTTAAGCCGTGGGACCCTATGGGCAGTTTGGCTTAATATATTATTTCAACAAATTTAACCAAAAAATCATTGGTCAAAAACATAGAGGCTGGACTTATGTCACAGCCTCTATGTTTATAATTCGCATAATCGACCTTAAAAAACAAACAGACATGTCTGTAAGTCCAAAATCTTCCAAATTCACGTTTCGCGCAATTTGGTTGGATTTTTCTTACAACATGTCTGTTTTTAATCTTGACACACCCTTTTTAGTTTGACAGTACCTTTTTATCAAGTACATCTAAGGTCTGATCATCAAGAGTATAAATAATTGGTTCGCCATTATATACTTCAACACCGTCAATTCCAGTATCACTAATTCTTTCCAAGTATTTTAATAATGCCCGTAATGAACTGCCATGTGCCACTACAAGTTGATTTTTTCCTTGCTTTAATCGCGGTGCAATTTCATCTTCCCAGTATGGCAAAATTCTTTTAGATGCCATTTCCAAGCTTTCAGATAAAGGCAATAAATCATGCGGTACAGATGCATACCGGCGATCATCGTCAAATTTTTCAAGTTTAGGTGGAATTGAATAATAAGATCTGCGCCACAATGCGACTTGTTTTTTGCCGTATTTTTCACGCGTATAATCCTTATTCAATCCCCGCAATGCACCATAATGCCGTTCATTTAAGCGCCAAGTTTTATGTTCTGGAATCCACAATTGATTAATTTCATCCAAAACAATATTGGCAGTCTTAATAACTCTTACTAACACTGAAGTATGTACATCACTAAATTGGATATTTTCTTTATTTAAGAGACGTCCAGCAGCATGTGCCTGTTCTTCACCTAATGGCGTCAACGGAACATCCGACCAGCCTGTATATTCATTTTTTTGATTAGCAATACTTTGCCCATGACGCAGTAAAACTAACTTAACCATTAGTCCACCTTCTTCTGGATTTTAAAACCATTGCTAATCATATCAAAATAATGCGCGACAATAAAGTCAGAAGTATTATTAATTCAATCGAACCGCAAAGGATGGCCGGAAAAAGTCAATGCTGCTTTCCATCACATTTTGACCAGGTGCCGGAGCCTGAATAAACTTACCATCTCCACATGCAATCGCTACATGATACGTGGCATTTCGATTTCCCCAGAAATATAAATCTCCTGCTTGAGCTTGGTTAATTGAAATAACTTTTCCACAATGTTCCTGTTGAGTAGTAACTCGTGGTAAGTTTTTTCCACATTGACGATACACATATTGTACAAAACCGGAACAATCAAAACCACTTGGATTATTACCGCCCCACACGTATGGTACACCACGATATTTGCGGGCGATTTTGATAATTTGGATTTGGTTAGGTACAGTCTTTAAAATTAAATTAGCTGGAGCATCGAACTCAAATGTATTCGAAACTTTCTTTGAAATTAGTTCTCCAGTAAATTCCTGATTCAAATCATCTGTCCATTCTAAATCAGCAGCATTTACCATATTGATTCCAAAAATCAAACCAATTATTATTGCTAAAACAAACCAAATATATTTCATATTCGTTCTCCTTCCTATTTCCTATTTAATATATTCGCAATTATTTCATAATTTTTAAATTGTTTTTTGGTATAATGCTAGAAAGATGATAAAATTAAATTTTATAAATCGAAATTAATTAAGCTAATTAACCGATAAGGAGAAACACATTCTAAAATGAATAATAATCAACACGAAGATTTTGAGAATATTCCATCAAGAACAGAAGAATATCATCATCGAAATCAAAAAAAGAGCTCATTACGCAAACGCCTATGCACCATTTTTTTGGTAGTCTTATTAATTGCCTTTTATGGAATCGGAGCATATGGTATGAGCATTTTGAATAGTGCTAAAAATGCAATTTCCCAAGCTTATTTACCAACTTCAAATTCTAAAAAAGTTTCTAAAACACTTAAAGAAAAGAAGCCTTTTTCAGTCCTATTGCTTGGAACTGATACTGGTGATTTAGGCAGAACTTTCAAGGGAAGAACTGATACAATTATTGTGGCAACCGTTAATCCGGAAACTGAAAAAGTCACAATGACAAGTATCCCGCGTGATGCCTGTGTCCACATTGATAGTACTGGAAATACATATGACAAAATTAATTCCGCATATACATATGGTGGAGTTAAGTTAGCAGTAAAAACTGTTGAACAAACTTTAGATATTCCAATTGACTTTTACATGCTAATTAACATGGGTGGATTAACTCAGATTATCAATGACCTCGGCGGTGTTACGGTTGTTCCTCCATTAACTTTCTCATATGAAGGAGTTTCAGTAACTAAAGGAAAGAAAGTCACTTTAAACGGTGCCCAAGCACTTTCATATTCACGAATGCGTGATGATGATCCTCAAGGCGATTATGGACGGCAAAAACGGCAAAAACAAATTATTGCCGCAATTATTAAAAAAGCAATGTCTGCTTCTTCATTTACTAAATATAATAAGACATTGCAAAACTTAGACGGTAGTTTAAAAACTAATTTGTCATATGATGACATAATGCTAATCGAATCATATTATAAAGATGCTGGTCAACACGTTAAATCATATGTATTACAAGGTGACAGTGAAATGTTAAGTGGTTTATCTTACCAAGTTATTCCTGCATCTGAAAAGAAAAAAGTTTCAAATCGGATTCGAAAGCAACTTGATTTAGATGATTCAACTTATAATTTTGAAAAAGATTCTCCATTTGCATCATCTACTGAATTAGATTCTAATTACTCTGATACAACTGGTAACGAGGCAGGAACAACTACAGATCCTGGTTATCAAACTCCAGCCCAAACTCAGGGAACCGTTGGTACTGCTGATACTGGAGTAACAGCTGGAACATATTAATTGTAAATAAAAAGGTTGCGACATATGTCCAACCTTTTTTTGTTATATCCGCATAATTATGTTCAAAAAAGTCTCAAAATTGTCAGTTTCATTCTAACAATTTTGAGACACTTCATATAATTTTAGTAATCTGATAAATCTAATAATAAACTGCCATACACCAAACCAGCACCAAAACCAGTTAATAATGCTTTGTGCGGCCGTTTTCCTGCTGCAAGTTCTGTACTTAATGCAAGTGGAATCCCCACTGATGAAGTATTTCCAGCATAGTCAACATTTACTGCAAATTTTTCAAGCGGTATTTCCAAGCCTTCAGAAATCTTTTCAAGCAACCGCAAATTAGCTTGGTGCGGAATTACTAAATCAATTTCATCAGGTTTCAAATGATTAGTTTGCATAAATTTCTTCATATGATTGATTACTGTTGTAGTTACAAAATTAAATACTGCAGGACCATCTTGATAGAAAGCTTTTGCCTGTGGATAATAATTCCCGGATACTTCAGTTAACGGAGCAATTCTGCCACTATTTACAGCTTCAAAATTACCATCTGTAGCTAAATCTTCAGCAAGCAGAGAATCAGTTTGATTGTCTTTTTTCTCAAGGATTACTCCTGCAGCTCCATCACCAAAGAATACAGCTGAAGTCCGATCTTTAAAATCCATCATTTTAGAATTATTTTCTACACTAATTACCATTGCTTTATTATACTGTGGACTGTGTAAAAATTTATCTGCTGTACTATATGCAAAAATAAACCCTGCACATGCTGCAGACAAATCATAGGCAAATGCATTTTTAGCTCCGATTTGCTTTTGAACTAATGCGGCCGTGGAAGGAGTTAATGCATCCGGTGAAATTGTTGACACGATAATCAAATCAATTTCATCAGCTGATAACTTGCTTTGTGATAATAATTTTGCGGCAACCTTAGCAGCCATTTCAGATGAGTCTTCATTTATTGCATAATGTCGGGTTTTAATTCCAGTATGTGCTTGAATCCATTCATCTGAAGTATCCATAATTTGACTTAATTCATCATTAGTTACCACATGTGGTGGCAAATATGATGCACTTGCAGTCAATTTTACGCCATCTGACATTTTATTCACCTCAAACTAAATTTATATTTACACAGTTATAACAAAACTATTTTAAACAATACCCTATTCACGTAATTTTTGCAATTATTCTTGCTTGAATTTGCTTAACAAAAAAGAATGTGTGACAAAACAACCTTAAGCAAAGATACTGCAATGAAAAAAACGAGCGAATTACTAAATATTGACTCGGAATTTTTTGAACTTGCAGATATGCTATTATTTTGAAACTCGATTATACGGACATAAAAATAGAGGTTGGACTTTTATCACAACCTCTGCAAAACTATTTCTGATATGCGGGTAAATGGATTCGAACCATCACGAGCGCAATGCTCACCAGATCCTTAGTCTGACGCGTCTGCCAATTCCGCCATACCCGCGACAACAGAAGTTATTATACCAGACAAATTTAATCCACGCAAGACTATTTTAATTTTTCTTCAACAATTTTCAATTTGCCGCCACAATATGCACAGCAATATTTATTAATCTTCATGCGGCGTTGTCGCGGATATTGATGGTGACACTGAGTACATTCATAAATCACTTTTATTCCAGGACGTAAAGTAGCTGGCGAAAATCTTGATCCATTTACTTTTTGCAACAAGTCTTTAAAATCACGATTGCGGTGCTGATATCCTCTTCCTGCTAAATGTAAATGATAGTGACACAGTTCATGTTTAATCACTCCAATTAGCACCTCTTCAGAATAGTTTTGTGCAATTTTCGGGTTAATTTCAATATTATGCGATGCCAATAAATATCGTCCACCGGTCGTACGCAAACGAGAATTAAACATCGCCTGATGATTAAACTGCAAATGAAATGCATCCACTGAAATTTTTTCCACAAGTTTTTGTAATTGTTGATTATTCATTTTGATCATCTGGTTCAAGCATTGTTAATTGAATCCGTGAACGCTTTTCATCTACTTGATCAACCCATACATCCACAATATCGCCCACTGAAACAATTTCAGCTGGATTTTTCACAAACGACTTACTCAACTTAGATACATGGACTAATCCGTCTTGCTTTACTCCAATATCCACAAATACCCCAAAATCAACAACATTACGCACTGTACCTTGCAATTTCATTCCTGGCTTCAAATCCTCAATATGCAAAGTATCTGAACGTAAAACCGGCATTGGCATCGTATCCCGGAAATCTCTGCCCGGTGTTTTTAATCCTTTAAGAATATCCACAACTGTTTCGCGCCCTTGATCAGTTTCTTGGACTAAATTATCGACATTTAATGTTGATAATTTAGTTTGTAATTCTGAAGTTCCGATTTTATCCACATTCAACTGTGTATCTTGTAAAATCTGAACAGCCGCACTATAACTTTCAGGATGAATGTCTGTATTATCAAGCGGATTGGTACCATTTACAATTCGTAAAAATCCAGCAGCTTGTTCAAAAGCTTTTTTTCCTAACCGTGGAACCTGCATTAACTCTGCTCGACTTTGAAATTTTCCATTTTCATCACGATATTGCACAATATTATTAGCTATTGATTTATTCAAACCTGAAATATGCATTAACAATTGTGGACTAGCTGTGTTTAAATTTACTCCAACTTGGTTTACTGCAGTTTCGATAACTTGAGAAAGTTTTTTATCAAGCTCTTTTTCAGGTAAATCATGCTGATATTGCCCCACTCCAATCGACTTGGGATCAATTTTAATTAATTCAGCCAATGGATCTTGTAATCGGCGCGCAATACTTACTGCTGAACGTTCTTCAACGTTAAAATCAGGAAATTCATCCCGGGCAATCTCACTAGCTGAATAAACTGAGGCTCCCGCTTCATTAACAATCACATAGTAAACTTGTTGGGGAATCTCTTTTAACACTTCTGCTACAAAACTTTCAGATTCACGACTTGCGGTTCCATTTCCAATTGCAATCATTTCAACTTGATATTGTTGAATTAAATCTTTAAGTTTAGCTTTCGCTTCTGCTCGTAATTTTGGATTAGGTTTTTGTCCTTTTCCTTTTTCATGCGGATAAATGACTGCTTTTGTCAAAAATTTTCCAGTTGAGTCAATCACCGCTAATTTGCATCCTGTACGAAACGCTGGATCTAGACCTAACACGACTTTGCCTTTAAGTGGAGCCTGCATTAACAAATGATATAAGTTATCACCAAAGACTTGAATTGCTTGTTCATCAGCCTTAGCAGTCAAGTTTTTACGGATTTCACGTTCAATTGCTGGCTTAATAAAACGCCGGTATGCATCTTGATAGGCAGCTTCAACTTTACTTGCTGCTAATCCTTGGCGTTTACCAATAAAGCGTGAATGCAAATAGTGAAAAACGAAATCATCATCAAGTTCAAGCTTTACACGCAGCACCTTTTCTTTTTCACCGCGATCAATTGCCAAAATCTGATGAGAAACTAACCTGTTAATTTTTTCGTCGAACTCGTAATATGTCTTGTATACTTCTCTTTCATCAACCGCATTTTTCTTAATTTCAGTACGTATTCTGCCATACCGATACATACTATGCCGTACCCAATCACGCAATTGCGCATTGTCACCAAAGGCTTGGGTAATAATTTCATGTGCTCCATTCAATGCATCCGTGACCGTTTGAATATCTTTTCCTGGATTCAAATATTTCTCTGCTTCAACTTCAAAATTATCATTAAAAGCTAAAATATAACGTGCAAGTGGTTCAAGACCGGCTGCTTTCGCAATCTGGGCCTTTGTTTGTCGACTTTGTTTAAATGGCAAATATAAATCTTCCAACATTTGAATTGAATCTGCATGCATAATTTGCTTCTGCAAAGTTACAGTCATTTTGCCTTGTTCACCAATTTTATTAATAATTTCTTTTTTGCGTTTTTCCAACTTTGAAACTTGCTGATATTCTGCTTGAATTTCGCGAATTTGAACTTCATCCAAACTGCCGGTACGTTCTTTTCGATAACGAGCAATAAAAGGTACTGTATTACCATCTTCTAACATTGCCAATACCGCAGCAATTTGATGCGGCCGATATTTTTTTAAGTGAGTTTGAGTAATTGTTAAATATTCATTTTCCATATAAATTCTCTCCATAAAAATAAAAGGAAACCATAAGAACCTCTAGACAAAAATGAACTTGCCTGTGCGTTCTTATGGTATACCCTTACTATTATTTTATTAATTTTTGATTTATCTTAAATGCAAACCGCGGATAATTTTTTGAACACTGCGATTTACTTTATCCATTGCATCTTCTTGTGCTTTTTCAGCTTCATCAAATTTCTCTTGATTAACCTGATGATTTTTAAAATCAATACTGTCGTTCATTGCAACACAGCCTTCAACAAAATCCCGATAATGTGCAATTAACATTTTGTGAATCCCAATTAATTGAACTGGAGCAGTTGCATGGGTCAATTTATCTAAATTTTGTTGATATTGTTGAATTCCATCTGCAAAAATTTCTTCTGTAGCTTCATAATCATCAGCTTCGACTTCTTTATGATCATTTAAAGCACTCCGAAAAATATTGAAGTATGGATCCATTTCCGTACTTTTTTCTTGAGTACTATCCAAAACTTGATTGATAGTTCCTAAATATTGATTAATATTAACACGTCTCATTGATTTTCCTCTTTACTATTTCCAAAATTCATCATAAACCGTAATTGGTAAATGACGTTTATGTTGCGTCTTTAAATACCAATTTTCAATAATCTCAGCATTTTTAGCATCTATTTCCTTACCTTCAAGATAATCATCAATATCATCATAAGTTACTCCTAAAGCAACTTCATCTGGCAAAGCAGGACGATTATCTTCTAAGTCAGCTGTTGGTGTTTTTTCATATAAATGTTTAGGTGCATTTAACACTTCAAGCATCTGCTTGCCTTGACGCTTATCTAATCGCCATAATGGAGTAATATCTGCCCCACCATCGCCAAATTTTGTGTAGAAACCCGTTACCGCTTCAGCAGCATGATCAGTTCCAACTACTGCCCCATGAGTTGCACCTGCAATTGCATATTGTGCAATCATCCGTTGTCGAGCCTTAATGTTTCCTTTGTTAAAATCAGATACCGTTAACTCATTATTTTCAACTGCACTCATCATTGCATCAGCTGCATCCTTGATATTTACACGCATTGTTCGATCAGCTTGCATAAACTTGATTGCATCCATTGCATCCTGTTCATCTGCTTGATTACCATATGGCAAGCGCACTGCAATAAATTGATATTCATTGTCGCCAGTTTCTGCACGCAATTCGCTAATTGCCATTTGACTTAATTTTCCAGCTAAAGTAGAATCTTGTCCACCAGAAATTCCCAATACTAAAGTCTTAATGAATGAGAATTTCTTTAAATAAGCTTTCAAAAAATCAATTGAACGCCGAATTTCTGCTTCTGGATCAATTTCAGGTTTTACTTTTAATTGTTCAATAATTTTTGCTTGTAGTTTACGCAATTTTTTCACTCCTAATCAAACCTAGATGTCATTGGGCATCGGCTTATTGTTATTCTCTTCTCTAATCTTTTGGATAATTTCCATTTTATTGTCGTAACATTTCTTCGACAAATCAACCGGATAGTCTTGGGGATTTAATAATCGTTTATATTCTTCCCATAAACTGTTTAGACTATTATGCGAATATTGCTTAATTTCTGCCAAACTTGGTAATTGATATACTAATTCTCCATCCTTCATAATATCAACTAATAATGGCCGTGCATTAAAATCAGTTACTCGTTTATTAATGTAGGTATACTGTGGATGAAACATTAACAATGATTTTTCGTTTTGAGGATTTTCATTAAATAATGCAACGTAATCTCCTTCTGATTTACCAGATTCTTTTTTCGTAATTCGCCAAACCTGCTTTTTGCCTGGAGTAGAGACTTTATTTACATTGCTTGAAATCTTAATTGTATCTTCCATCTGACCAGCTGCATTTTCAATTGCTACCATTTTATAAACTGCACCTAAAGCTGGCTGGTCATATGCAGTGATTAGCCTTGTGCCGACTCCCCATACATCGATTTTGGCATGTTGCATCTTCAAATTCATGATTGTTTTTTCATCTAAATCATTTGACGCATAAATTTTAGCATCTGGAAAACCAGCGGCATCTAATTGCTTACGCACACACTTAGAAATGTATGCCATATCACCAGAATCAATCCGAACACCTAAGAAATTAATCTTATCGCCCATTTCCTTTGCTACACGAATGGCATTTGGAACACCAGAACGCAAAGTATCATATGTATCAACTAAAAATACACAGTCCCGGTGAGTCTCAGCATAAGCTTTAAATGCATCATAATCATTTTGATAAGCTTGAACCAATGCATGCGCATGAGTCCCGCTTGCAGGGATTCCAAAAATTTTACCTGCACGCAAGTTACTTGTTGCATCAGCTCCGCCAATGTAAGCTGCACGCGTACCCCACACAGCAGCATCCATTTCTTGCGCCCGGCGAGAACCAAATTCAAGCAATGGATCATCACCAACAACTGCCCGCATCCGCGCTGCCTTAGTTGCAATCAAAGTTTGATAATTAATAATATTTAAGATTGCCGTTTCAATCAATTGACAGTCAGCTAATGGACCTTCAATTTGCATTAAAGGTTCATTATTGAAAACTACTTCGCCTTCAACCATTGAGCGAATATTTACCCGAATTTTGAAATTTCTGAGATATTCAATAAAGTCATCCTCATAATGCATTTCATTTTTTAAATATTCGAGATCAGATTCAGTAAAGTGCAGATTTTTCACATAGTCAACGATTCTTTCCAATCCTGCAAAAATTGCATACCCGTTATCAAAAGGTAAATCTCTAAAATATACTTCGAAAATTGCATTCCGATTAGCAATTCCCTTACGCCAATACGTTTCAATCATACTCAATTCATACGCATCAGTATGAAGAGCTAAACTATCATCTGCATATTTGTGTGTCATATTAATCCTCTTTTAGCTAATTCTAACATGTAATATAGTTAGTTATATTTTATCACTTTTTATGTTTTGATTCACTTTTTGATTTATAATTAAAAGAAATAAATTGAAAGTAGTTGATTAGGTGAAACATTTCACAAAAGTAAATATTTTAGGCATTAACTTTTTAAATATTACACAACAGACTTTTTTGAATACTCTTGAACAAGAAATAAACTTACATCATAACTGTTTTGTAGTAACTGCAAATCCTGAAATAGTATTGTTGGCACGTAAAAATCATCGTTATCAGCAAATTATCAATCATGCAGATTATGTCACTGCGGATGGAATTGGCATTATCAAAGGAGCAAAGATTTTAAATCAGCCATTACCTGAAAGAATTACTGGCTATGATACAATGCTTAACTTACTTGATTTTGCTAATCGCAATCATAAGAAAGTATATTTCTTAGGAGCACAACCAGCAGTAATTAAGGCTTTAATTCCAATAATTCAACAAAAATACCCGCAGTTAATTATCGCTGGTTTTCATGATGGTTATTTTAAAGATCCACAGCCGATATTAACTGAGATCAAAGCCGCGCAACCTGATATTGTTTTTGCTGCATTGGGATTTCCTAAGCAAGAATATTTCATTAATCAATATCGAGAAATTTCAAATTCGTTGTGGATGGGAGTTGGTGGCAGTTTTGATGTATTAGCTGGCAAAGTAAAACGCGCACCACAATTTTGGATCAAACATCACCTTGAGTGGTTGTACCGTTTAATTCAAGAACCAAGTCGCTTTAAAAGAATGCTTGCACTGCCAAAATATTTAATATTAATCTATCGTGAAAAATTTGCTCGGCATAAAAAACGAAAAGCATAGGTCCAACCTAATTTTTCATAATCGAATTCAAAAAACGGGTATTGCTATAAGTTTAAAACCCTTCGAATATTTAATCCGTGATTCGTTTGGCTTTTTGCTTAAGCATACCCGTTTTTAATATTTTATTATATCTTATTTTCTATTTTTCAAGATAAAATTCAAATCTTTCCCCTGCATACTCTGTACGAACATATTCAAATGGCTCACCCGTACTCAACTTCGTAATTTGCCGAAGATTTAAAATTGGAGCTCCTCGTTTAATATTTAAAAACTCTGCAATTTTTTCTGAAGCACTAGAAGCGGAAACTGTTTGTTGAGCATGTCCAATATGAAGTCCGTTCTTGGCAAGAGTTTGATATAAAGATTTAGTAATTTGCGACCGTTCGTAATCTTTAACTAAATCAAATGGTAATGTTGCCACTTCAAAACAAATTGGAACATCATCAGCATACCGGATTCGTTCCATTCGTAACACTTTTTGTTGTTTTTTTAATTTTAAATGTTCACGTTCACTCAAAGATGGTGAAGTAATTTGGTATGAGATTGTTCGACTTGAGGGATGTTTTCCTTGATTTTCCATAAGCTCAGTAAAACTTGTAATCCCAGACATTTTTTCTTGCACTTTTTTGCGAGCAACAAACGTACCAGCCCCTACTCGACGCTCTAAAATCCCCTCGTCTACTAAAGTTTGGACGGCCTGGCGTAAAGTCATTCGACTAACCCCAAATTCTTCAGCTAAATCACGTTCAGCCGGAATCCGATCACCGACTTGCCACTTTCCATCTTCAATTTCTTCCTTAATATGATTATGAATTCGAATATAAATTGGAGATTCCATTTAATTCCATTCCTTTATTTAAAATCGTTATCTATAGTATAACACTAATCGTTTTTCTAAAAAAAACCATGAATCAAATCTGATTCACGGCATAAAAAAATTGGGGTAGCTGGATTCGAACCAGCGCATCACGGTACCAAAAACCGTTGCCTTACCGCTTGGCTATACCCCAATCATGGTGGAGGGGAGTGGATTCGAACCACCGAACCCGAAGGAGCGGATTTACAGTCCGCCGCGTTTAGCCAGACTTCGCTACCCCTCCACATTGTGAAAGTAATTCGAACACTTAACGCATCCGACTTAATTATAATACCTTGTATCTAGAAAAAATGCAAGCTTTTTTTCAAAAAAATTCAAAAAATTTTTCAATCGATTAAATTCATCATTTGCTTCACTTTTTTACTTGCACAAAGTAAGATAATTCCAACTAAAATCGCAAAAATTCCTAAAATTCCAAAATATTGAATTTGATGTCCTTGAGAATAATTTTTTACAATCTGCGAATTAATCGCTTGTGCAACTGCATCACTTAAGAACCACATACTCATCATTTGGGATTGAAAGGCTTTAGGTGCAAGTTGTGTAGTTGTCGCTAAACCAATCGGAGAAATTAACATTTCACCAATAATTACTAAGGCCCAACTTGTTAATAACCATAATGGTGAAACTTTTGTATTTGTTCCAAAGATTAGTCCAGGAAGCATCATCCATAAAAATGAGATTCCAGCAAAAAATAATCCGAAAGAGAATTTAACTGGAGATGAAGGTTGATGATTTTTCAATTTATTCCATAGCCATGTAAAAAACGGCACATATAACATAATAAATAACGGATTCATACTTTGAAACCAACTTGCTGGAAAACTATGTCCCCAAAGTTGTAAATTCGTTTGATCTTCTGCAAACATTGCTAACACAACTGATCCTTGTTCTTCAATTATCCAAAAAACAATGGCTGCAATAAACAAAGGAATATATGCAACTACCCGTTTGCGCTCTACTTTTGTTATCTTTTGGCTTGATAGCATCATAATAAAATAATAAACTGGGATAATTATCGTTGTAATTGAAATTACTGTAATTACATTTGATAGATTAAAAATATTAAATGCCACCATTACTAAGATAACTAGACTTATTCCAATTATCCAGATAATTAATTTTTGAATTAATTTTTTTACTTCTTCAGGTTCTAGTGGATCATTTGGAAAAAGACTTTCAGATGATAAATACTTCTTACTATCAATCGAATATTGGACTAATCCAAAAAACATTCCAATGGCTGCTAAAGAAAAGCCGATATGAAAATTATAAGTTTGACCAATGTACCCAACTATGATTGGTGCAATAAAAGCACCCACATTAATTCCAAAAATAAAAATATTAAAACCTGTTTCTCGCCGATAATCATTTGTCGGATACAATGCTCCCGCCATTTCAGAGACATTCGGTTTTAACATTCCTGTTCCAAATGTAATCAACGCAATTGAAACAAATAACGCTCCTCTGCCAAATGGTGTCGCCAGTGCAATGTGTCCCAGCATGATTAAAATTCCACCATATAATACCGTTTTTCGACTTCCCCATATTCGATCGCTAATGAAGCCGCCTAAAACGCTTGTTAAGTAGACTAAAGCACCATAAATTGACATAATAGATGCCGCTTGTGACTTACTAAATCCTAGTCCTCCATCAGCCATTGAATAATACATATAGAACAATAAGATAGCACGCATGCCATAGTAACTAAAACGTTCCCACATTTCAGTGAGAACTAAAGTTGATAATCCTCGAGGATGTCCAAAAAACGATTTTAACGTATTTTCTTGAGACATAGTTTAGCCTCTCATTTCATTGATTTATATTAAAAGATTCTAATTTTGAATTAACACTAATTAGTATATCGACTGAAAACTTTATCGTCAATATTGATTGCTGAATGTCTGACACATTGTGTCAACATAACAAATTTTTAATCAAAATAATTATTTTTAATGTATTAAAAAAAAGCCTTACTTAAAGGCTTTTTTGATACATAAATACGATTTCTCATGCCAGTTGCAGGATTCGAACCTGTGACCCTCGGTTTACGATACCGATGCTCTACCAACTGAGCTAAACTGGCATTCGCGATGACCCGTACGGGATTTGAACCCATGTTACCGCCGTGAAAGGGCGGTGTCTTAACCACTTGACCAACGGGTCATATAAACTATGTTAATCACATTAAGTGAAAACTCATTAGCCTATAAAAAAACTCCGGCAGGCGGACTCGAACCGTCGACACCCTGATTAACAGTCAGATGCTCTACCAACTGAGCTATGCCGGAATAATCAAGCACGGCGACTTCCTATCCTTGCAAGAGGCGTTCCTCTAACTACTATCGGCGTTTTGAAGCTTAACTTCTGTGTTCGGAATGGGAACAGGTGTATCCTTCAAGCCATCATCACCGCACTATTTGCTTTTGAGAAAATCTTGTTCTCTC
>DXFP01000011.1 GCA_019114385.1 Candidatus Ligilactobacillus excrementigallinarum
TTCTGCAGTTAAATTATGATTATCCAACTGTAAAACTAAATCTCGTTGATTAATTTTAGAAAAGATAAACACACAAAAAAATGAAATAAGCGCAGTATACAAAATCGTAAAGAAATTTTTCTTAGTCATTATTTTACTTCCTAACTGATTAATTTAAATTTCAACATTTTCATTACAATTTACTTAATCAGCAAAGTATTCAACGAATTTATCTGCCATTTCAACTGTTGTATCAAACGACACCTTATGGCCTGCTCCTGGTGTAGTAGTCATTGTCACATTTTTGGCATATGGTTTACCTTGGACTTCATCAAAGAATTTCTTAGTTAAATCATAAGGTACCATGTTGTCGGCCGTTCCATGCCAAAAATGAAGTGGCCGATTATTAATGTTTTCAGGATTTAATGACAAGTCAATTTGATTTAATCCTGATAGTTGTTCATGAATATAATCTTCGGGAACATTTTCAATTCCTGGTAAGTTGTCAACTAGCAATTTTGCAAATGCTACTGGATTTGGAGTTCCTTCAAGACAAACTGCACACTTAATCCATGGATAGACAGTAAACATTGCACAAGTAGTAATTCCTCCCATTGATAAACCACTCACAGCAACTTTATCTCCGTCGATTAAGTCTTCTTCAGCATAGAACTTAACCAATTTTGGTAATTCTTCAATTGATTTTTCAATAATTTGCCAGAATTGCAATTGATGACTTTCTACAGGTCCTTCTGCACGTTCACCATGAAACAATGCTTCTGGTAAAACTACTCGAAATCCGCGCTTCGCTAATTCATAACCCTGAGTGAGAACATTTTCTTTTCTACCAGTCCATCCATGATAAAAGAAAATCAATGGTAATGGTTCTTCGATTCGATTTTCTTCTATAACCTCCAAAAATGGCAATCCCTCATGTTCTTTATGTATAATTGAAATCATAAATCATTGCTCCTTTAATTTTCAATCAATAATTATATGATACATTATAACGCTATCGGATAAATAAACTCTAGTAATTCTTCTATCAATGTGTTAATTTTAAGTTAATCAACTATTTTGCGTAAAAATGGAGGTAAATATGGATAGAAAATTAATTGCTCTTGATTTAGATGGAACAACTTTAAATAATGAATCAAAAATTTCTTTCAAAACCAAAGAAGTTTTAAAAAAAGCTGAGGCTGCAGGACATATTGTGACAATTGTCACTGGACGTCCAAATCGAAATTCTGTCAATTATTATGATGAATTAGGATTAACAAGTCCAATGGTTAACTTTAATGGAGCATTGGGACACATCCCTCATCAAAATTGGGATAAAGAATATGAACTAACATTCAATAAAAATATTGCCTTTGATATTCTTAAGGAAAAAGAACATTTAGGAATTAAAGTGATTGCTGCTGAAGGTAAAAACCTTGCTTTAGCAGATGTGCCAAATCATACATTAAATGATTACTTTCCAAATGCATTAAAATCTACAGAAGTTTTAAACAAACTAAATTTACAACAAGATCCAACTTCAATGTTGCTGTTAGTTGATCGTGAAAAAGAAAACGAAATTGTCAAAGCATTAAATTACAATTATGGGGATCGAATCAGTGTTGGTGTATGGGGAGGACCTAATCCAATCCTTGAGATTTCTCCTCAAGGCGTAAACAAAACATATGGCGTGCGCTATCTTGCACAAAATTATCAAATTGAACGCGAAAATATCATTACTTTTGGTGATGAACATAATGACGCTGAAATGTTAACTTATGCTGGTTGGGGAGTTGCGATGAAGAATGGGACTGAACAAATTCGTTCACTCGCAAATGATGTTACCCAATTAGATAACGAACACGATGGAATGGCATACTACTTAGAAGATTATTTAAATTTAGCATAAAAATAGACTGTAATTAATTTATCTCACCTTTTTCTTAGGCGTTAAATTAATTACAGTCTTTTTATTGTTATTTTTCGTCGCTCTTCAATGTACCAGCCACTGCATAACGATCTTTACGCATTTCATCTAAAATAACATGAACATGTTCTGCAGGAGCACCAGTATTCTTAGTTACAGCATCTGTAATATCTTTAACTAATTGTTTCAATTGTTCTTGAGAACGGCCTTCAATTAATTCGACGTGAACTAATGGCATTTAATCTCTCCTTTATCTTTGATTATTAACATCATATCCAAAAATAAATTAAAAATCAATTCCAACTTGACTTACAAATTGTAAGTAATTATACTTAAAATAAATTAATTAGAGAAAAAGAGGAATTATTGATGAAAGATAAACCAATTATTGGAATTTCAGGTAGTATTATTATTGATTCAGGAGTACCATTTCCTGGATATCACCGTTCATATGTAAATGATGATTATATTGATTCAGTAATTCAAGCTGGTGGAATCCCCTTTATCATTCCATTTAACACAGAAAAAAAAGTTATTGCTGATCAAATTGATCAAGTTGATGGCTTAATTTTAAGCGGTGGCCATGATGTTGATCCGTTAAATTATAATGAAGAACCTCGTCAAAAATTGACCGCTACTTTCCCTGAAAGAGATACTTTTGACTTTACATTAATTAAATTCGCTGAAGAAAAGCAAATTCCGATTCTCGGAATTTGTCGTGGAGCACAAATTTTAAATGTATATCATGGAGGTACTATTATTCAAGATTTATCATATGCTGATCATGAATTATTGCGACATGCTCAACCAGCATCCCCTACTACCACAACCCATAGTGTATCCGTAAAAGAAAATACAATTTTCTCTAAATTGTTTAATGAGCATCGTTTTACTGTAAATTCATTTCATCATCAAGTGCTTGGTAAATTAGCAGATAATTTTGAAGTTGGCTTAGTTGCACCTGATGGAGTGATTGAAGGTTTTCAAAATACAACTTATTCAAATTTAGAATTTGCAGTTCAGTTTCATCCAGAAATGTTACATCGCATCAGCCCGATTGCTCAAACAATTTTCAAAACAATTGTTAATCAAGCGAAAGAGAGTTGATTAAAGTGAAAAGTCAAAACAAATTAGGTTTAGCAAGTATTATTTTATTAGGCGTTAATGCCATTATTGGATCTGGAATTTTCCTATTACCTAATCAAGCATATTCATTAGTTGGTTCATCAAGTATTTTTGTTTTTATTTTTGATGCACTTTTAGTAATCACCATCGCCCTTTCATTTGCTGAAGCTGCAAGTTTGTTTACAAAAGATGGCGGACCGTATGTATATGCTAAAGAGGCATTTGGCGATTTTGTTGGCTTTGAAGTTGGTTTTATTAAGTGGATTATTAGTATGATTGCGTGGGCAACGATGGCAAATGGCTTAGCAACCGCATTAGCACAAATTTTTCCAGCTTTAAATCATCGTCCTGCACAAATTGCAGTTATGAGCGGAATTATTATTGGATTATCAATGATTAATATTTTAGGAGTTAATTTTTCTAAGATTATTAATAATATTGCAACAGTTGGTAAAGTCATTCCATTGATTCTTTTTATCGTAGTTGGTATCTTTTTTGTTAAAATAAGCAATTTTCATCCCATTGTTCCTGCTAATTTTTCAAATCAAAATTTTGGTGCTGCTGCCCTTCTAATCTTCTATGCCTTCACTGGATTTGAATCAATTGCAGTTGCATCTGAAGACATGGAAAATCCTCAAAAATCTTTACCACGCGCAATTATAAGTGTAATGACAATTGTTTCTATTTTCTATGTATTGATTCAAATTGTTTCAATTGGAGTATTAGGACCTCAATTATCTAAAGTAACTACTCCAATTCAAGCTGCAATGACGCAGTTCATGGGTAGTGGCGGTTTAGTAATCGTTGCTTTAGGTGAAATTATTTCAATTAGTGGAATTAATATTGCTTCATCATTTATCACTCCACGTTCAGCGGTTGCATTAGCTGATGATGGATTGTTACCAGCATTTATGAAAAAAAGAAATAAGCGCGGTGTTCCTGTTTGGGCAATAATTATCACTGCATTGATTACCTTACCAATCGCACTTTCTGGATCATTTACAACTTTAGCTGCAATTAGTGTAGTTTCTCGTTTTGCACAATATTTACCAACAATTTTAGCAGTATTGGTATTTCGCAAAACGAAAAAAGATGCACCTCGAGCCTTCAAAATTCCATTTGGACCAATAATTCCAATTATTGCAATTTTTGTTAGCTTATGGCTATTATCTAAGGCATCTTTGCATAATTTGATTTGGGGATTCGGTGGTTTAGTAATCGCGATTCCATTTTACTTCATCATGAAATATCTAAATCGAAAACATTCAACAAATAACAATAACTAAATTAAAAAAAGGTATCATAAAAAATCAAAAACGGAGATACTGTAATAAAAAAAGGCCGAACGAATTACCATAGTATTGATTCGCCCTTACAAACACATCTGTTTGTTTTAAAGCTTGATTATGTGGATATAGATTGAGGTTGGACTTATGTCACAACCTCTTTTTGATATTTCACATAATTAGATTCCAACATAAACGGATGTGCATAATGTCATATCTTTTATATAAGCCAGACTTCTGAGAACCAATTTTATTTTTAAGGAAACCTTGATATAATTAATAATATAGATATAATTTGAGAAATGGGGTCTTCATATGAATAATGTACATCAAAATTTATCTTCATGTACAAGTATCTTAGTTGGTAAAAAAGCTACTGCAGACGGATCAACAATGATTGGAAGAAATGAAGATTTTAAAAGCGCATGGCCAAAACACATGACTGTTCATCCGCATAAAGAAAATATTGAAAATAATCACTATACATCACCTGACGAAAATAGTAATTTTTCAATTAAATTACCTTCTACGAGTTATAAATATACAGCAACACCCGAATGGACTCCAAAATATGGTTTAATGGAAGAAGATGGCATTAACGAATTTAACGTTGCAATGAGTGCAACAGAAAGTGCTTATGCCAATAAACGTGTATTAGGATATGATCCATTAACAAACGCTGGAATTGCTGAAGAAGCAATGATTAATGTTGTTTTACCGTTCATTAAAACAGCACGTGAAGGCGTTGAACGTCTAGGAAAAATCGTTGAAGAACATGGGGCTGCTGAAGCAAATGGTGTATTATTTGCTGATCAAAATGAAGTTTGGTACATGGAAATTGGTTCCGGACATCATTGGGTTGCACAACGAATTCCAGATGATTGTTATGCAGTTGTTGCTAACCAATTAGCAATTCAAGAAGTCGATTTTTCAGATTCTGATAATTTTATGCATTCTACTGGAATTAAAAAATTTGTTCAAGAAAATCACTTGAATCCAGCGTCTAAGGGATTTAATTTTAGAAATATTTTCGGAACACATTCATTTTCAGATGAAATCTACAACACCCCTCGCGTTTGGGATGGACAACGATTATTAAATCCTGAAATCAAGCAAGATCCAATGAGTGAAGAACTACCTTTTATTCGTAAAGCAAATCGTCTTTTACATTTAGATGACGTTGAAGACGTACTTGCTTCGCACTTTAAAGAGACCGATTATGACCCACTTGGCAACGGCCCTAAAGAATTAAAACATAAATTCCGGCCTATTAGTTTAGCAAAGACTCAAGAATCACATGTTTTACAAATTCGTTCAAACGTTCCAAGTAATTTAGCTGGAATTCATTGGTTGGCATTAGGAGTGACAGCTCAAAGTGTCTTTGTTCCATTTTACGCAAGTGCTACGGACGTTCATCCTGCATATAAAAAAGGCAGCCAAAAGTATTCAGCTGATTCTGCCTACTGGATTTATAAATTAGTTAGTGTACTTGTTGACCCACATTACCTTGAATTTGGAAAAATGTTATCAGATACTCAAGACGAATTATTTGCTGAGTTTACTAAAGGAATTAAGCAAGCAGATGAACATGCAGTTAAACTTACTGGTCAAGAACAAGTTGAATACTTAACAAAACAAAGTATTGCATTTCAACAACTTGGAATTGAACGTATGCAAAAGCTTACAAGTGATTTAATTACCAAAGCAACTGATATGTCTCCACTAAATTTCAAAACTGATTTAAACCTATAATTTACAAGGAGCGGTAATATTCAATGAAAATTACTCAAATTAATGGGGCAAGAGGTTTAATTTTAAAATCATCTATTAAAAAAATTATTATTGATTCTGACATTGAGAATGCAAGTGCTTTTAAGGATATTGTAATTACCCATTTATCACTAGATACTCTTAATATTATAGAAAATAACTCTAATCAATATCGCAGAATCAACTTGAGTTATGATTTAATGTTGCTTTTACAGAAATTATGGCGCTATAACATCATTAAAAAGCCTAATGTGATGCCAAAATTCAGAATTTTACCTTCAGGATATGAAGCAACATTAGGTTTAGAATTTAAAATTACTGCATATGACAGTGATGATGGTCTACCTGGTTCAATTGCAATTATCATCGAAGATATGTCAACTGGCGAGAAACTCGGTTATGTGCCTAATTTTATCACTCAGGGTCAACATAAAAATCGCATCAAAAAATGGAAACGTGCATTTCGTGATGCACATTTAACTCAGTTTACTTCCTTTAACTCAAATATTAACAAAAACACAAATTTAACAAATATTTCATATTCGGAAAAGAAATTCAAAGCAAGAGTAACTGAGTTGCTCCCTGAAACTGAAAAGTTAAAATTATTTTTCTCACCTTTCAATCCCGAAAGACTACTTGAGATAAATAAGATTGCAACTCAAAATAATTATCAAATTATTTGGCAGCCAACAACCGCAAACTTATTACATTATTATTTCCCAAATGATGATTTTTATACAACCTCAGACAATAGCCTTGAAAAAGATCATTTAATTAATGTTAATAAACAAGAATTAAATGAAAATAATTTAATCCAAGAACAACCCAATAACTTAATTGCACAAGATTTACGCAATTATTTAAAAATATTCAGAAATACACTACCTCAAAGCGATTTCTCAGATATTATTAAAATGATTCATGCTCAAGAAACATATATGATTTAGAAAATCTTAGTCGAGCCGACTAAGATTTTTATTATAATTATGTATCAAAAAAAACTCTACTCCCTTATTACAAAGGAATAGAGCCTACAAATCTAACTAATTACTTGATCTGTGACATTACTTCATCGACAAAGTTGTTTTCTTGCTTTTCAATACCTTCGCCAACTTCGTAACGATAGAATGCCTTAACTTTTCCACCTTTTGATGAAACGTATTGAGCAACTGTTTGATCGCCATCCTTAACAAATGGTTGATCATCTAATGAGATTTCTGAGAAGAACTTGTTCAAACGACCTTCAACCATCTTTTCAACGATATTTTCAGGCTTGCCTTCATTCTTAGCTTCTTCAGTAAGAACTTCTTTTTCGTGTTGAACTTCTTCTGCAGGAACTTGATCACGATTTACATACTTAGGATTAATAGCTGCTACGTGCATTGCAACATCTTTTGCAGTTGCTTCATCTGCACCTTCTAACACAACTAATACAGCAATCCGACCACCATCGTGTAAATATGAACCGAAGTTGTCGCCATCTTCTTTTTCAACAATCTTGAAACGACGTAAAGTAATCTTTTCACCGATTACTTGTGTTGCTTCAATAAATTCATCGTTTAATGTACCTTTATCAGTCTTAACTTCCAAGGCAGCTTTTACATCAGCAGGCTTTGCATTAGCAATAACTTCACCCGTGTGCTTTACTAAAGCTTGGAAACGATCATTTTGAGCAACAAAGTCTGTTTCAGCGTTAACTTCAACAATAACTGCTGTGTTGCCTTTTACAACAACATTTGCTAGACCTTCAGCAGCAACACGATCACTCTTCTTAGCAGCCTTTGCAATTCCTTTTTCACGTAAAAAGTCGATTGCCTTATCCATGTCACCATCAACAGCAACCAAAGCTTTTTTAGCATCCATCATACCAACGCCAGTTTTATCACGTAATTCTTTTACTTGTTGTGCAGAAATCTTTGCCATAGAACTACATCCTCCTAAAAAATTAAATTTTCTTTTTAAAAAACTGTCTCAAAATAAAAGGCTTTGCGCCTACAATTTTGAGACAGCCAATTATTATAAACTATTCAGCATCTGTATCGTTGTCGCCTTCAACAGCTTCAACAATATCTTCGATTGAATCTACTTGTTCGTCACCTTTTTTGAATGTGTCTTCAGTAACGTCTTCGTCATCTTCACCTTGACGGCCTTCAATAATAGCATCAGCCATCTTTGAAGTGATTAAACGTACGGCACGAATAGCATCATCGTTTGATGGAATCTTAACATCAATTTCATCTGGATCTGCGTTTGTATCAACCATAGCAACGATAGGAATATTTAACTTTTGAGCTTCCTTAACAGCGATACGTTCCTTACGAGGATCAACGATGAAAATTACATCTGGAATGCGTGGCATATCTTCAATACCGCCAAGGAATTTTTGAAGACGATCGCGTTCCTTAACTAATAAAGCAACTTCTTTCTTTGGAAGACGATCAAATGTACCGTCTTCTTCCATCTTCTTGATATCCTTTAAGCGCTTGATACGTGTTTGGATTGTATTCCAGTTTGTCAATGTACCACCTAACCAACGATGGTTTACATAGTATTGACCTGCACGTTTTGCTTCTTCTTCGATTGCATCTTGTGCTTGTTTCTTTGTACCAACAAACAAGATTACGCCATCATCGGCAGCAGCATTCTTCATGAAGTCATATGCCTTATCGATCAACTTAACTGTCTTTTGTAAGTCAATGATATAAATACCATTACGTTCTGTGAAGATATATTCCTTCATCTTAGGGTTCCAACGACGTGTTTGGTGTCCAAAATGTACACCAGCTTCAAGTAATTGTTTCATTGTAATTACTGACATTACAATACCTCCAAAATAGTTTTTTATCCTCCCCTATGTTCAATTGATCTGGTACTCAGTGAGCACTGCCAAATCTATCGCATAGAGTGTGAATTATGCATAAAGCACTTCTTAAGTATAGTAAATTCTTTTCAAAAATGCAATAACATCTTAATCAATTTTTACAACTGGATTATTTTGCTTTCCAGTTGTTAAATAAGTATATGCACAATCTAATGCAACATTTACCATATTTTTTACAGCTTCAGTTGTATAAAATGCAATGTGAGGAGTAATCAACACATTATCACGTTTATAAAGATTGTTAAACACTTCATCATTAATTTTCTTACCAGCCAAATTATGGTTAAAAATTGGCAACTCATGTTCATAAGTATCCAAAGCAGCTCCACCAACTTTGCCACTATCAAGAGCAGTAATTAACGCTTTCGAATCAATTAATGTTCCACGAGCTGTATTAATAATCAAAACGCCATCCTTCATCTTTTTAAACGTTTCAGAATTAAATAAATGATAGTCATCCTTAGTTGCCGGCATATGCAATGTGATTGCATCCGATTTTGCATATAATTCATCAACTGAGTTTACATAAATTTTTTCTGCTTTTAATTCTGCGTTTTCATATGGATCATACGCAATTACTGTTGCACCAAGACCTTGCAATAATTTAATGACTGCGCGGCCAATTCTGCCTGTACCCATTACACCAATAGTCATTTGATTGATTTGGGTACTAATATTTGGTTCCCAACGAAAATCTTGACGTTGCATTTTTTCATTAAATTGTTTTGTATGCCGAATTAATTGCATTAATTGAGTGATTGTAAATTCTGCAATTGCACTTGGCGAATATGCTGGAACATTTGTAATTGGAATCTGATTATCTTTAGCAGCTTCCAAATCAATATTATCAATTCCAATATTTCGAATTGAAAGTACTTTGATTCCAGCAGCCTTCATTTTTTCGAAGTATTCACGTTTATATGGTGTTGTCTGTAAACTTACAATTCCATCAAAACCCTTAATTTGATCAATCGTTTCATCTGAAATTAATTCGGGCACTAATTTCAGTTCTAAATTTTCTTTCTGACTAACCCATTCTTTAAAATAAGGACGTTCATCTTCTCGAACTCCAAAAGCAATTAATTTCATGTTATCTCCTCTTCTCATTTTTAATCTACCTTCATTATATCCACTTTTCACGACTTATCCCATGATTTTGCAAAAAATTTTCTTTTGCTTTTCGTGTCTGATGTTTGAATGCATATTCAGCTTTTAATGCTTGCGATTTATCATCAAATCGTTCACTATATAACAGTTTTACTGGTCGTCTATTTTTAGTATACTTTGCTCCTTTTCCTGCATTATGCGTCTGCAGTCTTTTTTCAATATTAGTTGTATATCCACCATAAAATGATCCATCTGCACATAATAATACATACATATAATAATTATTTGCCATACAGCATTTCCTTTACTTTTATTGAATATTCTTGGCTTTCATCATATGTAATAATTGGAGAAAGAAATTTTATTCCACCTGGACGTCCATCTTTAATTGCCTCTACTAATATCATATTTGCATCAGCATCTTTTTTAGGATAAATTAATTGAATTCTTTTAGGTGCTAATCTTAAATTTTTCATCTCTGCAATAATTTCATCAATTCTATCTGGACGATGTACCAAATAAAATTTCCCACCCATTTTCAACATCTTACTTGATATCGCAATCACCTGATGTAAATTTACTTTAATTTCATGACGGGCAATTGCCAAATATGGATTAGGATTTTTTTGACTCTGTGGCAAACTTTTAAAATACGGTGGATTACAAGTTACAATATCATATGAATCCGGTTTTAAAAAATTAGGTGCTTGATTTAAATCTTCAGTGTAAACATGAATTTTGTTCTCTAATTGATTTAATTTTACACTCCGTTTAGCCATATCAGCTAACCGATCCTGAATTTCTACCGCATCAATTTCTCCCGGAAATTTATCGCTTATAAATAAACTGATTGCTCCATTACCTGAACATAAATCTAATGCCTTTTTAGCTTTTTGCTTGCTTACTTTTACAAAATCAGCAAGTAAAACGGCATCCAATGAAAATGAAAAAACATGATTGCTTTGAATAATTTTTACATCTTTTGAATATAACTGGTCAATGCGTTCATCTTGATTTAATTTAATATCTGTCATTTTATCCCTCATAAAAAATAACTTGCATGTTTAATTTATTTTTTGCATACTTAACTTTGTAAATTATCTCGAAAGGAGTTTTGGAATGTTCTATAATTTCATGCGTAATATTGTCGCATTTTTAGTTAAATTGTTCAATGGAAAATTGACCATTTTAAATAAAGAAAAGCTGCCTAAAGGAAATTATATTCTTGTAGGTCCTCACAGAACATGGTTCGATCCTTTATTCTTTGCCTTAGCTGCATCACCAAAGCAATTCGCATTTATGGCAAAAAAAGAACTTTTTAAAAATCCAATTTTAAAATTTATTCTTACACACGCTAATGCTTTTGCTGTTGATCGCGAAAACCCTGGACCTTCTGCAATTAAAACTCCAGTAAAGTGGCTTCGTAACAAAGACATGTCACTAATTATGTTTCCTTCTGGTACACGTCATTCACAAGTCATGAAAGGCGGAGTTACATTAATCGCTAAAATAGCAAATGTGCCAATTGTACCTGCAGTTTATCAAGGACCATTGACATTCAAAACATTAATTAAACGTCAAAAGACAACCGTTGCTTTTGGTGATCCAATTTATGTTGATCGTAAAATGAAATTAAATGATGAAAATCAACAAAAAATTATCAAACAAATGGAGGACGCATTCAAACAACTAGATAACCAAATTGATCCCAATTTTGTATATGTTGATCCTTCACATAAAAATAAATAGATTGTAACAAAACGTAAAAACGGGAATGTTGTAAAAAAGCCAAATGAATCGCACGAATAAAGATTCGAAGATTTTTGAATAGCAAAATATACCTATTTATTTTAAAAACTGATAATATAGCAAAAGAGGCTGGACTTAATGTCACAACCTCTTTTTTAATGCAAAA
>DXFP01000012.1 GCA_019114385.1 Candidatus Ligilactobacillus excrementigallinarum
TATTAAGTGAATACGACTTCCCTGGTGATGACATTCCTGTTATCCGTGGTTCAGCTTTGAAGGCCTTAGAAGGTGATAAAGATGCTGAAGCTAAGATTATGGAATTAATGGACACAATTGATGAATACATCCCAACACCAGAACGTCCAACAGATAAGCCATTCTTAATGCCTGTTGAAGATGTCTTCACAATTACAGGTCGTGGTACTGTTGCTTCAGGTCGTGTTGACCGTGGTACAGTTAAAGTTGGTGACGAAGTAGAAATCGTTGGCTTGAAGGACGAAGTTCTTAAGACAACAATCACAGGTGTTGAAATGTTCCGTAAGACACTTGATTTAGGTGAAGCCGGAGATAATATCGGTGCATTACTTCGTGGTATTAACCGTGATCAAGTAGAACGTGGTCAAGTTTTGGCTAAGCCAGGTTCAATTCAAACTCACAAGAAATTCAAGGGTGAAGTTTATGTCTTAACAAAAGAAGAAGGTGGACGTCACACACCATTCTTCTCAAACTACCGTCCTCAATTCTACTTCCACACAACTGACGTTACAGGTGTTATCGAATTGCCAGAAGGCGTAGAAATGGTTATGCCTGGTGATAACGTAACATTTACAGTAGAATTAATTGCACCAGTTGCTATTGAAAAAGGTCTTAAGTTCACAGTTCGTGAAGGTGGCCGTACAGTTGGTGCCGGTGTTGTTTCAGACATCCTTGACTAATAACTGTAAATTAAATAAAAAGTCTGGGTTTCCCAGGCTTTTTTGTTTTAATTTAAATAATTTTGACACATATCATTTACAATTAAGCATTTCTACGGTAAACTTAATTAATATACAGATACTATTTATTGTATAAAATTAATAGTTCGGAGGGAATAAAATGTCTGTTAAATGGGAAAAAGAAGAAGGCAAAAACAACGGTAAATTGACCTTCGAAATCCAACCAGATAAAATCAAGGAAGGTTTGGACACTGCATTTAATAAAGTTAAAAAATCATTAAATGTACCTGGATTCCGTAAGGGTAAAGTTCCTCGCCAAATCTTCAATAAGATGTATGGTGAAGAAGCATTATATCAAGATGCTTTGAATGCTTTATTACCAAGCGCATATGCAGATGCAATTGCAGAAGCAAAAATTAAACCTGTAGATCAACCAGAAATTAATGTTGAATCAATGGAAAAAGGTTCAGCTTGGGTATTATCTGCAAAGGTTACTGTTGAACCTGAAGTTGAATTAGGTGAATACAAAGGACTTGAAGTCACAAAACATTCAACTGATGTTACTGACAAAGAAGTTGAAGATGAATTAGAACGTCGTCGTCAGCAAGAAGCTGAATTGGTATTAAAAGAAGACAAACCAGCTGAAAAAGGCGACACAGTAGTAATTGACTTTGAAGGTAAAGTTGACGGTAAATCATTTGATGGTGGTAAATCAGAAAACTACTCACTTGAATTAGGTTCAAACACATTTATCCCAGGTTTTGAAGATCAATTAATCGGTCACAAAGCAGGCGATGATGTTGAAGTTAAAGTTACATTCCCTGATGATTATCAAGCAGAAGATCTTCAAGGAAAAGATGCAGTTTTTGACGTTAAAATTCATGAAGTAAAGGAAAAAGAACTTCCTGAATTAGACGATGAATTTGCAAAAGACATTGATGACGATGTTGATACTTTAACTGAATTAAAAGCTAAGATTAAAGATCAAATCAAGGAACAAAAAGAAGCTGCTGCAAAGAGTGCCGTTCAAGAAGAAGCAATCTCTAAAGCAGTTGAAAATGCAACAATTGGTGATATCCCAGAAGCAATGATCGAAGATGATGTTCAACGTCAAATGGATCAATACTTTGCTGGTATGCAACAACAAGGTATCGATCCAAACATGTACTTCAAATTAACAGGTACCTCAGAAGAAGACTTGCGCAAGCAATTCCGTGAAGGTTCAGAAGAACGTGTTAAGACAAATCTTGTGCTTGAAGCGATTGTTGAAAAAGAAAATCTTGAAATTTCAGAAGATGAAATCAATGAAGAAATTAAAGATTTAGCTTCACAATACGGTATGGATGAAAAGGCAGTGCGTTCTGCATTATCAGATGATATGTTGAAACATGACATTGCAATTCGCAAAGTTGTTGATGAAATGACTGACTCAGCAAAAGCTGTATTGGAAGAAAAGAAAGACGAAAAAGAAGATAAATAATAGTCTTTAATAGTAAAAAAGGCTGTGACTTATGTCACGGCTTTTTTTGTTATATTTGTATAATCAAGTTCAAAAATGAATGGATATAAATTTATAATTCTTGATTCAATTGATTTTTCCTTATTGAATAACTCTTTTCACATTTTTTGCAAAAAATAATGAGGTTGTGACACAAGTCCAACCTCGTTTTCTATATTCACATAATCAGATTCCAACACAAACGGGCATGTCTGTATGTTTAAAAAAATTCGAATTAATATTACGTAATTCGTTCTTTTTACGACATGCCCGTTCTTGGTGTTCTGTCACATCTTTACAATCTCTTAATTACAATCGATTTATGACTTTTTATTTTTAAAATTTTGTGAAGTCACTTTCATTAATTGTTTGTGGACTTCATGTTCAATTGCTTTAAAATCAAAATCATTTACACCCAATAAATCATGCGGACTTAAATATCTTGTCCGAATAATAATTTCAGAAATTTTTTGTGGTGGTTCAGGGTTTGCTTTAGAAAGCCAAAGTTTAATAATATTCAACAATTCAGAAACAATGATTTCATGCGCGTAATCATCAGGAATGTAATTGGCTAATTCATGATTACCTTTAATGAAATCTAAGTCTGAATTTAAGATATTATCAAGCATTGCTTTGATTTTTTCTTCAAAGTATGGATCACCATTTGGACCAATTAAAGCTTTGGCAAGTTCTAAATCATCGTAAACATATTCGATGATTTGATTAATTGCAGAATATAAACGCAATTGACGTTCTTGCCGTGATTGTTTATCGAAATTTTGTTGTAAATGATCAACGCTTAATGATTGTGTTACGTGTTCAAGAAATTGTTGCTCGTAATGGTTGACCAAATCAGGTTTATCCACGAAGTGCTTATAAAAAGTACTACGGTTAATATGAGCAGCATCGGTAATATCCTTAACTGTAACACGGTTCAATCCTTTTTCATTGACTAGATAAATAAATGCGGCCTTTATTTTTTTATCAGTGGTCTCAATTTTTTTATGTATAGCCATAAAGTTTCACTCCTTTAACATATCCAAACCTATATTATGAATGTTTTTTTAGAAAAAAACAATAAATAAAACAAAAATTAATAAATGATTTTTTCAGTTAAATGTTAAAATGCCTAAATATCATACTTTGGCGACTAGCAACAAAGTATGATAAATTGGTGATTGTCTTAAATATGGATTTGCAATATACTATTAAAGTAAAACAACACTGTGTCTATTTTAAAATTGGAAAGAAGGAATTTTGAGTGAAGGAGAAAACGACATCCAAGAAGCGATATATTGTTCAAGCAATTATTTGGTTAATTTTGTTAATCGCTTCATTGGTTGCTTTACCGAACATTAATAAATTAGTTCGTGAAAAGGGGCAGATTACGCTACCTGCCTCAGCGACAAGTCAAGTTGCCGATACCATTCAAAATCATTGGGGACGGCACGAGAATAATACTCGCCAAGTAGTTGTTGTCTTTAATAATGGTGATAAGCCTTTGACACAGGATCAAAAAGATAACATCGACGATACGATAAATTCTTTGAATAAACAAAAGAAAAAGTATCATATAAAATCAATGACTGCGCCAAATGATAATGAATATACTAAGGCACAATTAATTTCTAAGGATAAAACAACTGAGTTATTACAATTAAATGTTGATAAAAATATTACAGTTACAAATACACGAAAAATAATTACTAAAGGAGCAAAAACTCCTGGAGTAAAAACGTATGTAACTGGAAGTGACATTTTAAATGATGATTTCATTAATGAAACTCAAGAGGGAATTAAGAAGACTGAAACCATTACAATTGTATTTATCTTTATTGTTTTGGCATGCATCTTCCGCTCGCCATTAACACCAATTTTCTCATTACTTTCAGTTGGAATTTCAATGTTGATTTCATTAAGTTTAGTGATGAATTTGGCAAGCAGATATAATTTTCCACTTTCAAACTTTACACAAGTGTTTATGGTCGTTGTTTTGTTTGGGATTGGGACAGACTATAACATTTTAATGTTTGACCAGTTTAAGGCTGAATTAAGTAAGGGTCTCTCTCCGCTGCAGGCAACACGAAGGTCATTAAAAATTGCTGGACGGACAATTTTATTTAGTGGTTCTTCAGTATTAATTGGTTTTTCAACTTTAGGATTGGCCAAATTCAGTATTTATCGTTCAGCAGTAGGGGTCGCAGTTGCAGTTGCCATTTTACTTTTGGCTTTGTTAACTCTTAATCCATTCTTTATGGCAATGCTTGGTAAACGCATTTTTTGGCCAAGTAAAAAGTTTGAAGGTTCATCTACAAATAAAATGTGGCACAATATTTCAAAAACGATGGTTAAAATGCCATTTATTGGATTATTAGTTACTTTATTATGTGCATTACCATTTTTCTTCTCAAAAGGTAATCCATTAAACTACGATACTTTAGTTGAATTAAACGATTCAGTTCCTGCAAAACAAGGATTTAAAGTTGTTGAGAAGCATTTTTCAAAGGGAACAGCAGAACCGACAACATTGTATATTAAAACAGATCATCCACTTGATAACGAAAAAGATTTGAAAGAGATTGATGAACTTGCTCAACAAATCAAAGGAATAAAAGGAGTAAAAACTGTTGCGACAGTTACTCAACCAGGTGGTTCTAAATTAAAACCACTTTATGTAAAAGATCAATTAAAGACGGTTACAAATGGAACGAAAGATGCTCGAAAAGGACTTACTCAAATTAGCGGTGGATTAGATGAAGCAAATAATAAACTTAAAGATGCTAATATTTCATCTGGAATTGCTGGAGCTAAGAAGCTATATGATGGTAGTCAACAATTACAAAGCGGTGCAAATACACTAGCAAATGGAGCTGCAACCCTAGATAACGGAATGTTAACTTATGCTAATGGTGTATATACATTGAATAATGGAATGAATCAGTTAGCAAGTGCAACAAGTGGCTTAGGCAGTGGTGTCAGTGCCTTAGCAGATGGTGCAAATGCATTGAATAATGGTTTAACGACCTTAAATGGTAAAACAGGTTCATTAAGTACCGGTGTCAATGCCTTGGCAAATGGTGCAAATGCATTAAATAACGGTTTAACGACCTTAAATGGTAAAACAGGTGAATTAGGAAACGGTGTAAATACTTTGACTTCTGGAGGTCAAAAACTTGCAAATGGTTCAAATCAACTTGCAAGACAATTAAATGACGTTAAGAACAGCGGTCAAATGTCGCAATTGGAATCAAGTGTAAGTCAATTACAAGGTGGAGCAAATAAAATTGCTAATGGGTTAACCCAAATGCAAAAACAACTTGCAACACAAAATTTAGATACTTCGCAAGTTGCTCAATTACAAAACAGTTTAAAACAATTGAATCAGGCCTTAGCTCAATTGAGTAATTCTTCAACACCTGATTTAAGTAATGTTCAAAAATCTGCACAAGCATTATCAGACAGTAGTAATAAGGCTAAAACCGATGCAAGTAATTTACAAAATTCATTGAATCAATTAAAACAAGCTGCTTCATCAACATCAGGTCAAAATGCAGGACTTTCTACACAAGACATGGATGCAGTGGTTAATGCAGTAAATAGTAAAGGTAAATTATCTGCAGATCAAGAGGCTGCCTTGAGAGGTGCTTTACAACAAATTTCTGGCCAAATTTCTGAAAAACAAAAGCAAGCAATGAGTGGATTGAGTGATTCAATTAATAATGCCACAACAAGTGCTCAAAACTTGCAAAATGATATGCAAAGTGTTTCATCAAACGGAGATAATCTATCTGGACAATTGAAACAACTTCAATCATTAGGAAATCAATTAGGTCAAATTAAAACGTTAGCACAAAATCAAACTAAGGCTAATGATGCTTCATTACAAGCTCTTGGAAAATTAAATGAAGCAGTTAATGGCTTGAAACAAATTAACAATGCGTTAGGCCAACAAGGTTTAGTTGATGGTTCAAAGAAAGTTGCTGATGGATTAAATGAATTAAGTTCAGCTACTGGACAAATGCAGCAATTAGTAACAAAAGCTGCAGATGGTGCAACTCAAATCAACAATGGAGTAAATGCATTAAATGGCGGCTTAAATCAATTAGGTTCACAAGTTCCAGCATTGACAGGTGCAGTTTCCAGATTGGCAAATGGTTCAGGACAATTAGCAGGTGGAATTAATTCAATGCAAGGTCAAATTCCAACATTGACAGGTGCAATTTCAGCATTAGCAAATGGTTCAGGACGATTAGCAGGTGGAATTAACTCAATGCAAGGTCAAATTCCAACAATGTTAGGTGCAATTTCAGCATTGTCAGCTGGTTCAAATCAATTAGCTGCAAATGCACCTGCATTAGAATCTGGCGCAAGTCAAGTATCTTCAGGAGCAGCATTATTAGCACAAAACCAAGGTGTATTAACAAATGGCCTTGGCCAAATGTATAACCAAATCTCTGGTTTAGCTGGACAAATGGGCACATTAGAAAATGGACTTGCTACCGCAAGCAATGGTGCTAAGAAGATTAATTCTGGTTTAGGTACTGCAAATCAATACTTAACTGGTTTGAAAAACTCTGCAGCTGCAGATACTTACTATGTACCTAAAGACGTACTTGAAAGCAAAGAATATCAAAAAGCAGAAGATGCATATTTGTCACAAAATAAACATGCTGTTAAGTTTACAATTGTATTAGATGAAAATCCAAGTTCATTAAGTGCAATGAAGACTGTTGATAATATTCATAGTTTAGTAAATAAATCAATTAAAGGAACTTCACTTTCAAATGCTGAAGTTGCTTTAGGCGGTGAAACCTCAAACATGAATGATACAAAGAATATTGCTTCTAAAGACTTTATTCGGACGGCGATTATTATGTTAAGTGGTATTTTATTGGCATTGATGTTAATTACACGCTCAATCTTGCAACCATTCTATATTTTGGGAACATTATTATTAACATACATTATGTCATTGGATATTACGCACTTGATTAGTAAAGCTTTCTTAGGACAAAGTATGTTAACTTGGAATACTCCATTCTTCAGTTTTATTATGTTGATTGCTTTAGGAGTTGACTACAGTATCTTCCTGATGATGAAATATCAAGAATATGATGGAATGTTAGCAACACCAGGATCTAGAATCATAAAGGCGGCAACTGAAATTGGTGCGGTTGTTGTTTCAGCAGCATTGATTTTAAGTGGTACTTTTGCGGCATTGATGCCATCTGGAGTATTAACCTTAATTCAAGTTGCTTTAGTTGTAATTATTGGATTGACAATTTTGGTATTTGCAATTCCAACAATTATTCCAAGTTTGTTAAGTTTGACATATCCAATTAAAGATAAGATGGATAAGCCAACGAAGAATAAATAAGATAAAAAAGTTGCGATTTCGGTCGCAACTTTTTTATTTTTTTAAGTGTAGATAATTAGCGTATATTATTAAAATTTGGTAAGATAAAGTTATTGACTTTGAACAGGTAAGGTGGGATAAATTATGCAAGAAAAAACAACCAATGATGAAGAAATTAGATGTTCATTTTGCGGTAAATCAGAATCTCAAGTAAATAGTATGATTTCAGGCCCTGGAGTTTATATTTGCGACGAATGTGTAGGTGTTGCTGAAGCAATCATTCAACAAGAAAAACGTGAAGAAATGGCAAGTGATTTTTCAAAAGTGCCTACTCCAAGGGAAATTGTAAAAACTCTTGATCAATATGTAATTGGACAAAATGATGCCAAAAAGGTTCTTGCAGTTGCTGTCTATAACCACTACAAGCGTATTAATGCTTCTTTATCAGGTGACGATGATGACGACACTGAATTACAAAAAAGTAATATTTGTTTAGTTGGTCCAACTGGATCAGGAAAAACATACTTAGCTCAGAGTTTAGCACGAATTTTGAATGTGCCATTTGCGATTGCAGATGCGACAACATTGACTGAAGCTGGTTATGTTGGTGAAGATGTAGAAAATATTTTACTTAAGTTAATTCAAAATGCTGATTATGATATTGAACGAGCAGAACATGGCATTATTTACATTGATGAAATTGATAAAATTGCTAAAAAATCAGAAAATGTATCAATTACGCGTGATGTTTCTGGTGAAGGTGTCCAACAAGCCTTATTGAAAATCCTAGAGGGTACAATTGCCAATGTTCCTCCTCAAGGTGGACGGAAGCATCCTCAACAAGAAATGATTCAAATTAATACGAAGAATATTTTATTTATTGTTGGTGGGGCATTTGATGGAATTGAATCAATTGTGAAACATCGTTTAGGTGATAAGACAATTGGTTTTGGAACAGATTCAAATACCGATTACGATGAATCAAAGAGCATTATGCAACAAATTATTCCAGAAGATTTGATGAAATTCGGCTTAATTCCAGAATTTATTGGTCGGTTGCCAATTTTAACCTCATTAGAAAAATTAGATGAACATGATTTGGTACGGATATTAACTGAACCTAAGAATGCTTTAGTAAAACAGTATAAAAAATTAATGGCATTAGATAATGTTAAACTCGAATTTACAGATGATGCATTAAGTGAAATGGCTAAAATGGCAATTCGTAGAAATACAGGTGCACGTGGATTACGTTCGATTATAGAACATACAATGATGGATGTAATGTATGATACACCAAGTAATAAAGAAATTGGAAAAGTAATAATTACTGGAGATACAGTAAAAGGAACTGGGAAACCGGAAATAATTATGTCAAATAATTAATAATTACTTTGCTGATATTTTTATTTTTGCTAAAATATTTAATGAGATTAAATGCGGGAGGCTTTCATAATGGAAAAAGCACAATTCGGTGTAATTGGTATGGCTGTGATGGGGAAAAATTTGGCGTTAAATATTGAACGTCAAGGATATCGAGTTGCAGTTTATGATTGGGATTCATCATATACAAAAAAAGCAATGGCAGATCATGGCGATAAGAATTTTATTCCTAGTTATGAAATGAAGGATTTTGTTGAATCAATTGAAAAACCACGAAGAATTTTAATGATGGTTAAAGCTGGTAAGCCAACAGATTCAACCATTCAAAATGTCTTACCTTATTTGGAAAAAGGTGATGTTTTGATTGATGGCGGGAATACTTTTTTTAAGGATACAATGCGCCGGAATCGTGAATTAGAAAATTCGGGAATCAACTTTATTGGAATGGGTACTTCAGGTGGCCAAAAAGGCGCTTTAAATGGACCTTCATTAATGCCTGGTGGACAAAAAGAAGCATACGATTTAGTAAAACCAATTCTTGAACAAATTGCTGCAAAAGCACCAGAAGATGGTAAGCCATGTGTAACATATATTGGGCCTAATGGAGCAGGTCACTATGTTAAAATGGTACACAATGGAATCGAATATGGTGATATGGAGTTAATTGCTGAAAGTTATGATTTGATGAAGCAAATCTTAAAAATGTCCAATGCAGAAATTGCTGAAGTTTTTAATGATTGGCGTTCATCAGAATTAAACAGTTACTTAATTGATATTACCGCTGAAATTTTAACTAAAAAAGACGATTTAGGAACTGGCAAAGATATTATAGATGTTATCTTAGATCGCGCAGGTAATAAAGGAACTGGAAAGTGGAGTTCTCAAAGTGCATTAGATTTAGGGATGCCTCAGACTTTGATAACTGAAGCAGTTTATGCACGTTATATTTCTGCTATGAAAAATGAACGTGTTGCTGCAAGTAAAGTTTTGCCTGAGCCAGAAGTTGATTTAGGTGAAATTGATAAGAAAGCAGTAATTGAAAAGATCAGAAAAGCGTTGTATTTCAGCAAAATTATGAGTTATGCACAAGGCTTTGAACAAATTAAAGTCGCTTCTGATAATTATGATTGGAATATTAATTTAGGAAAATTAGCTCAGATTTGGAGAGCGGGTTGCATTATTCGGGCTCAATTTTTGCAAAAGATTACAGATGCTTATCAAAATAATCCTGATTTAGATAATTTATTGTTAGACGATTACTTTAAAAATGTGGTGACAGATTATCAAGAAGATGTCCGTGATGTAGTTTCATTAGCAGTTAAGGCAGGTATCCCATGTCCTTGTTTTACAAGTGCAGTAACATATTATGACCAATATCGTTCTGCTGTCTTGCCTGCAAATATGATTCAAGCTCAACGTGATTATTTTGGTGCACACACGTATGAAAGAACTGATCGCGATGGCAATTTCCATTATGAATGGTATCCAGAAGAATAACTAAAACAGATAGCGCCGCTGAAAGTAATTATTGAAGCGACGCTTTTGATTATTAAAACATAAGGAGCAAAAAAGATTGAGTAGAATATTAATTGTTGAAGATGAAGAAAATTTAGCTCGATTTGTCGAGTTAGAACTGAAGCATGAAGGATATGAAACTCAGGTCGTATATGATGGGCGCGAAGCTTTGGAATTAGCATTAAACGAGGGCTGGGATGCAATCTTACTTGATTTGATGCTTCCAGGCTTAAATGGATTGGAAGTTTGTCGAAGAATTCGGCAATCAAAAACAACTCCAATTATTATGATGACCGCTCGTGATTCTGTAATTGATCGAGTTTCTGGTTTAGATCATGGAGCAGATGATTACATTATTAAACCATTTGCAATTGAAGAACTATTAGCTAGATTACGTGCAGTGTTAAGAAGAGTTGACTTAGAAGGTCAAGGAAAATCAAGTAAGGCAACAACTGTTAAATATAAAGATTTAACAATTGAAAAGGAAAATCGGATAGTACGTCGTGGTGATGAAGTAATTGAGTTAACAAAACGTGAATATGAATTACTTCTAACATTGATGGAAAATGTTAATGTTGTTTTAGCCCGTGAAGACTTATTGAAAAAGGTATGGGGCTATGAAAGTAAAATTGAAACCAATGTAGTTGATGTATATATCCGATATTTAAGAAATAAAATCGACCGTCCTGGTGAAGACAGTTATATTCAAACTGTGCGTGGAACTGGGTATGTAATGCGGTCATAAGATGGCTGATCATGAAATCATAAATGCGGATTCGATTGCTGCAGAAGAGAAGAAAAAGCCGATCTCATTAAAATTAAAATGGTCGATTGGAACGGCAATTGGTGCTACTCTTATTTTTGCAATTTTTGCAGTGTTGTTATTTCAATGCTTTTCAAATATCTTATTTAGACAAGATCAGTCATATTCAAGAAATGCGTTGCAAGCAACAGAGCAAAAATTAGTAAATTTTAATAGTGAACTTACTGTAAAAAATATTCAACAGACGTTTGATATAAATTATTTACCACAAAATAAAAGTAATCAAACACCATATAAAGACTCTTTTGTACAATCTGCCTCGCGCGAAAATATTGTAGTTAGCATTTACAATAATGCTGGAAAAAAACTTTATACAACCAAAAACCAACAAATTAAATTTAAAAAGGTTACTAAGTCTCAAGAAATTCGATTGAAGAAAGATGGTAATTCATATCTGTTGATTCGTAAACCGATTTATTCTAAAAAAAATCATCACTTGATTGGATATGTGCAAGTTACAGATAAATTGGCAAAGTATGATCAAATTAGGCATAAATTAATCATTTTATTTATCATTATCGGAATCACTGTTTGTTTTGCAATCTCATTGATGAGTTATTGGCTTTCGTCATTATTATTACAACCGATTGATGCTTTGAATGAAACAATTGATCGAATTAATAATAATGATGATGAGGCAAAAGCTCTCTCTGAAGTTCGTGTTCCAATAATTTCTAAAGGTGATGAATTAGCAGAAATGAGCATGTTATTCAATGATATGCTTGATCGGATGCATCGTTACGTTGAACAGCAACAACAGTTTGTAGGAGATGTATCGCATGAATTACGGACTCCAGTGGCAATTATTCAAGGACACTTGGATATGCTTGAACGTTGGGGAAAAGACGATCCAAAAGTACTTGAAGAGTCAATTCATGCTTCTTTGCAAGAAATTGACCGAATGAAAAACTTAGTACAGGAAATGCTGGATTTATCACGTGCAGAACAAGTTGAAATTCAGTATGGCAAAGAAATTTGTGATGCACGAGAAGTGGGATTACAAGTGTACAATGATTTCCAAATGATTCATCCTGATTTTAAAATGGTATTAGATAACGATTTGAAAACACAAACAATTGCTAAAATTTATCGGAATCATTTGGAACAAATTTTGATTATTTTATTGGATAATGCAGTGAAATATTCAACAACTCGTAAAGAAATTCATCTGTCAATGTCTAAAAATACACGATATGTAGAATTTGTAGTACAAGATTTTGGTGAAGGAATTTCTCAAGAGAATATTAAGAAAATTTTCGATAGATTTTATCGTGTAGACAAAGCTCGAAGTCGAAATAAAGGCGGTAATGGCTTAGGATTATCGATTGCTGATCGATTAGTTGAAGGCTATCACGGGAAAATCAGTGTTGAAAGTGTGGAACGACAAGGTTCAGTATTTAGAGTTGAGCTTCCATTAGTTAAATGAAAATTGTTTATAAAATTAAATCTGAAAAACGGGTATGCTGTAAGAGAAAAATGAATCATAGATTTAGGATTCAGAGTTTTTCAACTTACAAACATGCCCGTTTTTTTTAACTCGATTATTCAGAGAAAATAAAAGAGATTGAACGATTTGTACGACAATCTCTTTTACAATATTTAGCTAATTTTTATGTTGTTTTCCTGCATTTCTTTGACGATTATTTGCATGAGTTTCAGCTGCTTTTTCTTTTGCTTGTTCAATTTGAACTTTAATTGGTTTAACTTGTTTTGGTTTATTAATTTTATTTTTAGCAATTTGAGCTTCAACTTCTTTTTTAATTTTGGGCCGCATTGCATTGATTAATAAAGTTTGGAAACATGCAATGATACCACCAGCAAAGAAGTAAAGTCCTAATCCGGCAGGAGCAATCCAAGTCATGAAAGCAAACATAACTGGTGTATAAATCATCATCATACCGGTTGTCATCTTATTCATCTGATTTTTTGGTAATCCACGAGTTGATAGCCATGCTTGAAGCGCGTAAATAATGAAAGTTAACGCAACAAAGGTAAAACTTCTTCCTGCTAAATTAATTCCAAAAAATGTTGAATGTGCTAAATCAGGTGAATATTGAATAGCAGCGTACAACGCCGCAAAAATTGGCATTTGAATAATTAATGGTAAACAACCAATTCCACCTGTCATTGAAATCTCATTTTCGCGATATAAGGCCATCATTTGTTGGCTCAACGCCATTTGTTCTTCTTGAGTTTGAGCAGATTGGGCTTGTTTTTGAATTTCCATTAATTGTGGTTGAATTGCAGCCATTTTTTCTTGTTGAATCGTTGACTTTTTCATTTGGTTTAACATCAATGGCATTAATAGCAGCCGAACAACAAGCGTAATCACAACAATTGACCATCCATAACTGCCACCAAGGAAATTTGCTAGCCATGTGAGTAAATGTTGGGTTGGTACAGCAAGATAATCGTAAACAAAGCCATATGGTTTTCCAGAACTCGTACGTTGTACACATCCGCCTAAGAATAAGGCAATTGTGAGCAAAGAGCCAGCTAGAATACCAATTTTTTTCTTTTTATTCAATGTAAAATTCCTTTCATATAAAGTTCATACAGACTTTATAATAAGCAAAAAATGTTGGAATTTCAATATTGTTTTAACTATTCATATGTAACTTTAAAATCTGGATATATTGAATGATTAATTTCTTCAATTTGATAATCATCGACACGTCCACTTGGCGAAGGAGAAAGTTTTACTTTGCTAATGAATTCTTGAAGTATCATTGGTTTAGCCTGAGCTTCGATGTAAACTGATCCATCGCGACGATTCATCACGATTCCTTTAACACCTAGAGAGTCGGCAAGTTGTTTAGTCATATAGCGAAAGCCCACTCCCTGAACAAGGCCATAAACTTGGATTGCGACTGTTTTCATGAAAACACTTTCTTTCTTTAGTTTATTATCATTTTAACATATTTAACAAATTCAAGTGGTCTTTTTTTCTTTTTGGTATTTGATATGGTAAAATTTATTCTAGTATTTTTTTCGGAGGGATAAAAATGAATATTGGAATTGATAAAATTGGTTTCTTTACTCCACATTTATATTTAGATATGAAAGATTTGGCGCAAGCCCGTAATGAAGATCCTAATAAATATCTAATTGGGATTGGTCAAAGTAAAATGGCGGTTATTCCCCCAACTCAAGATGTAATTTCAATGGCTGCAAATGCGGCTGACCAAATTTTAACTGCAGAAGATAAAGAAAAAATTGACATGATTCTGTTTGCTACAGAATCAGGCGTAGATAATTCAAAGTCTGGTGCGGTTTATTTGCAACGTCTTCTAGGTTTTAAAAATCAAGTTAGAGTTGTAGAGATGAAACAAGCGTGCTATGCGGCGACTGCTGCAATTCATTTTGCACATGGTCACATTGCAATGAATCCAGATTCAAAAGTTTTGGTAATTGGTGCTGATAATGCGCGTTATGGATTAAAAACCAAGGGTGAAGTTACTCAAGGTGGTGGCGCAGCAGCAATGTTGATTAGCCGTAATCCACGAATTTTATCAATTCAAGATGATGCAACTTTTTGGGCAGAAGATGTGATGGATTTTTGGCGTCCATTGGGGCATGATGAAGCTTTAGTCGATGGAAAATATTCAACCAATGTATATTTAGATTTCTTTAAACATGTTTTTGATGAATATCAAGCAAAGACGGGGTTTGATATTTCTAAATTTGATGCATTATGTTTCCACTTGCCATATACCAAAGAAGGCTATAAAGCATTGAAAATTGCAATCGAAGGTGCTGATCCAACTGTCGCTGCTAATTTGACACGTGAATTTGAAAATGTCAGAAAATATAGTAATCAAATTGGTAACTTATATACTGGCTCCCTATATTTAGGTTTCCTATCACTCTTGGAAAATGCTAATGATTTAAAAGCTGGAATGCGAATTGGATTATATAGTTATGGTTCGGGTGCTCAAGGCGAATTTTATTCAGGTTTATTACGTCCAGGATTTGAAAAACAAATTAAGCATCAAGCCTTTCAAAACGTATTAGATGCAAGACAAAGGTTGACAGTTGAAGAGTACGAAAAAGTCTATAATTCACGTATCAAAGATGAAAAGACAAGAATGTTAGATATTGAATCCGATCCAGCTAAATATGTGTTTGCCGGAGTGAAAGATTATCAACGTCAATATTTAAGAAAATAAAATTTTTTTATTAAATAAAATTAATTGAGAAACATTGCTTTTACTGGCTTTTTTTGTCAAAATATAATTAAGCAATGTTTTTATTTTAGGTAATAAGAGGAGATTCTTATGACAGTAGAAAATCAATTTTCTTTATCAGATCATGATGAAGCTACAAAAACATTAACTGAAGCCGTGACTGGTAAAATTCAATATTTACAAACATTAGAAAAGGCAGTAAATGAACAAGATGACCGTCAAGTATACGAATTAATTGACTCTAAGAAATATGCGGATGAAATTTTGAAAGCAAGACATGGTGCTCAAGATTTTGAAAATGAAAAATTAGTTGAAGATATCCGTCTTCAAATTAGTGCATTTTTAAGTAAAAAATTGATTAATTACTTGAATGAAATGTATCCATTTTTCTATTTTGAAGAAACAGCACCAGGTAATTTTCAATTTTACTTTGGAAATTGGTGGGGAAGAAGATTATTTGGAACACTTGACGTACTAAATGTTGAATTTCATTTTGATAAGCGAGAATATGAGAAGTTATCTAAGGCATTTGAACTTGAATTTGAGAATAAGCGTTTAAACAGCGATGCAATTGAAAGATTATCTAAAGAAAATGAACGATTGCAAAATTTAATTGATTCACAAGATCAACGTGATCAAGAAAAAGAAAAATTGCGGGCTCAAATTAAAGAAATTTCACAAGAAAAAGTGATGCCATGGGAAAGTTCAAAACAAAAAGAATCAAAACAAAAATTAGTTGATCAAGTTAGTCATTTGACTGAATTAGATGAACAAGCAAATAGTGCATATCGAACAATTCGGGACAATGAAGAAACCATTTTAGCACTTTCTAAGGAAGATACTTTAATTGGATATGAAAAACAAAGTATTGTATCTAAATTTGGTACATTTGAAAACTTTGAAGCTAAGAATAAGACTTTGTATCGGGATTATATCGCTAATTTGATTGCATCAAAAGAATAGGTGAGATTCTATGAATGAACAAGATAAATTACAAACAATTACATTTCTACCAAATGGACAAATAAAAAAAGAAAATAAAGATGCACGTTCATTAAGTACAACAGGTAGATTAATAGCGTATCGAGATCAGTTGAAAAAAAATCTGGATAATGGAATTCATTTTACAGAAATTTTAAATGAATTAATTACTACAAAAGATTCGGGTGTATTATTGCGTTCAATTCAACAACTTTCTACATATCAACTTGATTCTGCATATTTGATTTACCCTCAACAATATACTAAACCAGATTTTTATTTGATTTTTCTAAGTCGTTTATTGGGGTTACATCAAGCAGAAAAGTTAGTATTACAAGCAAATGAACAAACTGATGAGTTGTATCATCAATTTCCTGGAATCGATAATTTGGGTTACTTTACATTCCAAGAAAATACAGATGGTAGTGCGTACTATGTAGAACGAAATACCAATGAAGCTTTATTTTTCATTGATTTTAATAAAAATATTTTATTATTCAATAGTGAAGCAATCACATCATTATTAATTACTAAATTACGGACTGAAATTTCCAGTGATACATTGCGTCAATTTGAATTGCAATTACTTGCAATTGGAAAATTTATGAAGGAAGACTATGGTTTTGATGTTGATCTCAACATTTTAGATCCTTCAAATTATGCAGAGTATGCAATTATGGATACTCAAATGCCGCAAAAAGCTTTGGATAGATTATTTATTTCAGCTTCTAATGCAGGATACATGTTAGTATCTGGAATGCAGAATGAGGCAATTTTGAAATTAAGTCATGGAATCCAAATGACAATTGAGCCAAAGCAAAGTGGCCAATGGGTAATTAAAGTTGAAGATCCAGATAATCGTGTGTCATGGTTTGATATATTGAATCGCTATGACTTTCTGCGTGACTGGTATTTAGAGAATTTAGATAGTTTAGAAATTAAGAACGATCCTAGATACTATTAAAAGAGGTTTTTATAATGGATTTTAATAAAATGCTTTCTGTAACGCGTCAAAGTCAATTTCCTGCAATGTTGCCTGCAAAGCAGCATGACTTGGATGAAAAGTATAGTAATTTGGTTGTTAATGTAAATTTGAGTTTAGCAAATTTATTTCGTATGATTCAAGATAATGCTGAAAAGGATTTGCTTTTAGATGCATATTGCAAATGTATGCGAGATTTTTTTGCAATTGCTAATTTTAAAGAATGGGCATATATCATGTTAATGAGTGATGAAGATCTCAATGCAATTGGCGAAAAATGGAAAAGTGAATCATTAGCAATGGTCTATTTAAGCATTCAACAACAAATCAATAGCTGTTATTTTAAACGTCAACCTCAGAGCTTAGTGCATGCTTGGCATATGTTTTTGAAATTAGGTTTGATTGATTTAGAATTTGATATCAACGAGATTGAAAATCGATTCTATCAATTGTATGAAGAGTAAATAAAAAATTGAAATTATCGGTGGAAACGGAAACTATTACTTGATGTGATAGATTTCGTTTTTTTTATAAAAAAATCTGACGAATTAACGTCAGATTTTAAATATGGTGATTCGGGAGAGATTCGAACTCTCGACAATCCGCTTAGAAGGCGGATGCTCTATCCAGCTGAGCTACCGAACCATTTCGGCAACGAAGTTAATTATATGCTTTCGATAGAAAAAAGTCAATTACAAATTTGGATGATTTTGATTTGACGAAACACAATAAATTTGATAGTATACAACTGTTGTACTTGTGCATAGTACAACTGCAACCGCACGTTTTAAGTTTAAGCGTTCAAATGAACCACTAAATTACGGCGAGTCTAAGGAATAATTAAGGAGGTGCACAAGATGTACGCAATCATTAAAACTGGTGGCAAGCAATTAAAAGTTGAAAAAGGTCAAGCTATCTACGTTGAAAAATTAGACGCAAAAGCTGGCGATAAAGTAACTTTTGATGAAGTTGTATTAGTTGGTGGCGAAAAAACTGTAATTGGAACTCCTGTAGTTGAAGGTGCTTCAGTAACAGGTACAGTTGAAAAACAAGGTCGTGAAAAGAAAGTTGTTACTTTCAAGTACAAGCCTAAGAAGCATCAACACACAAAGCAAGGTCATCGTCAACCATATACAAAGGTTGTTATTGACGAAATCAACGCATAATTGGAAGTGAGTTGAGTAAATTGATTCGAGCACATCTTAATTACTGTGATAATCAAATTGCAGGTTTTAAGTTAACTGGGCATGCAGATGCTGGTGAGTACGGACAAGATATTGTTTGTGCTGCAGTTTCTGTTTTAGCAATCAATACTGTCAATAGTCTAGAACAACTTGCTAAAGTTACTCCTCAAGTTATCTCAGATGATGAACAGGGAGGATACTTAGAAGTTAAGTTGTCAGATGATCAAGTTCAACATCCAGAGGCACAATTATTACTTCAAAGTTTCGAATTGGGCTTGCAAGATATTGAAAAAAATTATGATAAATACATCAAAATAAAATAATACTAGGAGGTGTAACTGATATGTTAATGAATTTGCAATTCTTCGCTCACAAAAAGGGTGGTGGTTCAACTGCCAACGGTCGTGACTCACGTTCAAAGCGTTTAGGCGCTAAGAGTGCTGATGGCCAACTTGTAAAGGGTGGTTCAATCATCTACCGGCAACGCGGTACACACATTTATCCTGGTGTAAATGTTGGTATGGGTGGCGACAACACTTTATTTGCTAAGGTTGAAGGTGTTGTTCGTTTTGAACGTAAAGGACGTGACAAGCGTCAAGTTTCAGTTTACCCTGTAGCTGAATAGTAGATATAAAAAGGCTGTGGCATTGCGTCACAGCTTTTTTTAGCATAAATTAGGTGATATATTCATGATTTCGGAAATTGAAATAAAAAATCGAATTACAAAATTACGAAACTATTTAGAAAAGTTCTCATTGGATGGTTTTTTAATCACCAATAAAGTAAATATGAAATATCTAACAGGATTTGATGGTGATGGGTTACTATTAGTTACAATGGATGATATTGTAATCATTAGTGATGAACGATATCAAATTGAATTAGAGCAGCAATCAATTAATTATATAATTGGTAATGATTATCTTAAACAATTGATGCAACTTGTTTCACAAAAGAATTTGATTGCATTGGGATTTGAAGAAAGTATTGAATATGAAAATTTTGATTACTTGGATGAAAATTCAATGGCCGATATTGTTCCAGTCAGTAATTTAATTGAAACTTTGCGTGCAATTAAATCAGAGAGCGAAATCAGAAAAATTAAAAGTGCCAATCAGCTTGTGTCTGATGTATTAGAGAGAATCAGTGCTTCATTTTCAGAATATACCGAACGAGATTTAGCAATAGAAATTGATTATTTGGCGAAAAAGGCGGGTGCAACTGGTGCATCTTTTTCACCGATTATCGCAAGTGGTCCCAACTCTGCATTGCCGCATAGTACAGTTACGTCTCGAAAACTTCAAAATCATGATATATTAATTGCTGATTTAGGATATTTTGTTGAAGGTTATACTTGTGATATTACACGGACGTTTTCAATTGGAAGAACTTCTACAGAAATACAGCAATTATATTCGATTGTACGTGAAGCTCGTGATGAAGTGCTATCAAATATTCATGCAGGTTTACCAATTTCAAAATTAATGCAAACTGTAAATCACATTTTTAAAAAATATCACGTTGAACAATATTTCACACATGGAATAGGACATGGGATTGGACTTTCAGTGCATGAATTGCCTAGTTTATCAAGCAGTGAAACAGAATGCTTGGAAGAAAATCAAGTAATTACAATTGAACCTGGATTATATCTTCAGGGAATTGGCGGAATTCGAATTGAAGATGACATATTAGTTACTAAAAAAGGATTTGAAAATTTAACTCCAATGTCGGCTGATTTAATTGAACTGTAAAATAATCTGCTTGACAAAATACAGATTTCAAGTGAAAATATTCAATATAGTGATTTTTTTAGAAATAGACGGAAATTTCAAATTTACCCTTAGGAGGAAGAAATAAATGATTTCTGTAAACGATTTTAAAAATGGTTTAACCATTGAAGTTGATGGTGAATTATGGCGTGTTGTTGAATTCCAACACGTTAAGCCCGGTAAAGGTTCAGCTTTTGTACGTTCAAAACTTAAAAATTTACGTACAGGTGCTGTTCAAGAAAAAACATTCCGTGCTGGTGAAAAAGTAAACCGTGCACAAATTGATCGCAAGGAAATGCAATACTTGTATGCCGATGGCGATAATTATGTATTTATGGATACAAATACTTATGAACAACTTGAATTGAATAAATCTCAAATTGAAGATGAAATTAAGTATTTGAAAGAAAATATGCTTGTTAAAGTAATTATGTATGGTTCAGAAACATTAGGTCTTGAATTACCAAATACTGTTGATTTGGTAGTTGCTGAAACTGAACCAAACATTAAAGGTGATACATCATCAGGCGGTTCAAAACCAGCTACAATGGAAACTGGATTAGTTGTTCAAGTTCCATTCTTCATTAATGAAGGTGAAACATTAACAATTAATACAGCTGATGGAACATATATTTCACGTGCATAAACTTAAAGGAGGCTATAATAATGGCTGAAGATAATAACATTATTTTAGCAAGTCAAGAACCTAGTTTAGGAGAAATCAAGATTGCTCCAGAAGTTGTTGAGGTCATTATTGGTATCGCAGCAAGTCAAGTTGACGGTGTTTATTCAATGCGAGGTTCTTTAGCTAACAGTGTGTCAAAATTATTTGGTAAGGAAGATCGCAGCAAAGGTGTAAAGTTAGATCAAAAAGACTCTGAGTTAAAGGTTGATGTTTATGCTTTACTAAATTATGGGGTTTCTGTGCCTAAAGTAGCTTATGAAATCCAGGAAAAAGTTAAGCAACAAGTTTTATTTATGACAGGTCTTAAATTAGATGTTGTTGATGTTCATGTTCAAGGAATTGTTCCTGAAAAACAAGAACCAACAATTGATCCTAACAATCCATTTGCTGAAGAGAATGGTGAAGAATAGTGAGTATTACAAGACATCAAATTAGAGAAATTGCATTTCAAACTTTATTTGCAATTAACAGTAATTCAGATACGGATGCCAATGTTGTAATTGATTCTTTGTTAGAGGAAAAACATCTTTCACAACGTCCTGAATATCTTATGACACTTGTTAATGGTGTACTTGAACATCAAAATCAGTTAGATGATTTAATTTCATCAAAATTGGATGCTAAATGGACCTTGAGTCGTTTGAATAAAATCGATTTGATAATCTTGCGTTTAAGTTTATTTGAAATTAAATATGTTCAAGATGTTCCAGGTAAAGTTGCATTGAATGAAGCTTTACAATTGGCAAAAGAATTTAGTGATGAAAAAGAACGCGGTTTTATTAATGGTGTTCTTTCAAATTTTATTTAATTTTTAAATTACATGATTATATGTTAGACTGTGGCTTTTGTCATGGTCTTTTTTTTTGTTTTTTTTAAATTGATAATCACAAAATTTCGGATAAGCACTATAAACAAATATGTACGATGTGGTAAAATTTTAGTTGATTATATAATAAAATTGAGACGAATAGGCTGTAATTAAAAAGGGTGATTTTGATGACTACGAAATTAGACGGAAAAGCATTAGCAAGGAAACTTCAGGAAGAATTAAAAGTAAAAGTAACACAGTTAAAACAAGACGGAATTCAACCATGTTTAGCTGTAATATTGGTAGGAAATGATTCGGCAAGTCAAGTTTATGTCCGTAATAAGAAAAAAGTGGCTCAAAAATTAGGTATCAAAACAATTGATAAGCAATTACCACAAACAGTAAATGAATCAGAATTAGTTGATTTAGTTACTGAATTAAATCAAGATGAAAATATACATGGAATATTGGTCCAATTACCACTACCTGAATCAATTGATGAAGATTTGGTGATGCGGGCAATTGATCCTGCAAAAGATGTTGATGGATTTCATCCGTTTAATATTGGAAAATTATTTATGAATAAAGGCCAGATCGTGCCTTGTACACCTAAAGGCATAATGCGATTGTTAGCAGAATATCAAATTAATTTAGATGGTAAAAAAGTAGTAATTGTTGGCAGAAGTAAAATTGTAGGGATGCCATTAATTGCATTGATGCTAAATGCAAATGCAACTGTAACAGTAGCACATAGTCATACAAAAAATTTAAAGGAAATTACTCGAGATGCAGATATTGTAATTACAGCAATTGGACAAGCAGAATTTTTTGATATGCAATATTTCAACTCAGATGCAATTATAATTGATGTTGGAACAAATCGGAATGAAGCTGGAAAATTAGTTGGAGATGTAAAACGAGATGCAGTAATGGGTCACGTTGCTTATCTATCACCAGTTCCAGGTGGGGTTGGTCCAATGACAATTACAATGTTAATGGAACAGACGATTCAATTTGCAGAGGAAAGAGAGAGTAAATGCAACGAGAAAAATATTTAACAGTTACTGCACTAACTAAATATATCAGTAAAAAATTTACTTTTGATCCATATCTAGAAAAAGTATTCTTAGTTGGAGAGATTTCAAATTTTAGATTACGAGAAAGACATCAGTATTTTAGTTTAAAAGATGAAAATTCTAAGATTAATGCAGTAATGTTTCAATCAAATTTTAAACGAATAAAATTTGAACCGGAAGATGGAATGAAGGTTCTTGTTACTGGGCGAATTGAAGTTTATGCACAAACTGGACAATATCAAATAAATATTGAATCAATGCAGCCAGATGGTGTAGGAGCACTATATCAAGCTTATGAACAGTTAAAGGAGAAATTAGCAAAAGAAGGGCTATTTTCACAACCAAAGCGACCATTAGTAAAGTTTCCTAAGCGAATCGCAGTAATTACTAGTCCATCAGGGGCGGTAATACGAGATATTATTACAACTACTCGCAGAAGATATCCAATTGTACAATTGGTATTATTTCCTGCTGAAGTTCAGGGTGAATATGCAAAAGATTCTTTGGTTGCAAGACTTAAGGAAATTAATGCACGAGGTGATTTTGATACAATTATAATTGGTCGTGGCGGCGGCTCCATTGAAGATTTATGGCCTTTTAATGAAGAGGAAGTCGCACGAGCAATTGCTGCAAGTAAAATTCCAGTAATTTCTTCTGTCGGGCATGAAACAGATACTACTTTATCAGATTTAGCAGCAGATGTGCGTGCAGCAACCCCAACTGCTGCTGCAGAACTCGCTACTCCTGTTTTAACCGATGAGATTATCAAATTAAAGAATTATCAAGTTCAGCTTGTGAATTATTTAAAAAATTTGATTGAAGTTAAGAGAAAACAATTAAGTAAAATTCAACAATCTTATATTTTTACTCAACCAGAAAGATTATACGAAAAATATGTACAACGCCTTGATTTACTTGAAACACGTTTAAAAAACAATTTTGAGAAACGCTTATTAATTCAGAAACATCGGTTAAGTTTACTAATTAATAAGTTAAATGAATTGCTTCCTGAGAAAAAAATTCATGAATTACAACATCAATTAGTTAATTATAAAAAGCAATTAGTTACTTTAACCAAAAACCAAATTGCTAAACAAGAATTATTATTTCAACAAAAAATTAAGTTATTGGATGCATTAAGTCCCACTAAAGTTATGGGAAGAGGATTTTCATATGTAACGGAAACCGAAAACCAGCAAGTAGTTAGAAGTGTATCCGAGTTATCAATTAATAAGAATTTATGTGTGCATTTAAAAGATGGTACGGCAACTGTGAAAGTTATGGAAATTAGAAAGGAAGAAAAATAGATGGCAGATAAAACCTTCGAACAACAAATGGATGATTTAGATAAAATTGTAAATCGATTAGAACAAGGTGATGTTCCATTGGAAGAAGCACTTGATCAATTTAAAAAAGGAATGAAATTGAGCAGAGAATTGCAACAAAAATTAGAAAATGCAGAACATACACTGGCTCATGTTGTTGATAATCAAGGAAATGAACAACCATTTGAAACTGAGGATACTGATGAAGAAAAATAATTTAGATATTTTTATGCAGGAATATATTCCGCAAATCAATGATTGCTTAGATGAGATGCTTTCAAGCTTAAATGCTGAAACCAAATTAAAGGATGCAATGCAGTACTCTGTTGATGCTGGTGGAAAAAGATTACGTCCATTAATGACGCTTGCAATTATTAAAGCCAATAATCATAAAATTACTAAGGAATTTATTCGAGCAGCAGCATGCTTGGAATTAATTCATACATATTCATTAATTCATGATGACTTACCTGAAATGGATAATGATGATTTGCGGAGAGGTAAACCTACAAATCATAAGGTTTTTGGACAAGCGATGGCCGTTTTGGCTGGAGATGCACTTTTAACATTTGCATTTCAAAAATTAAGCGAACTAAATCTTTCAAACAATATCAAAGTAAAATTGATTACTGCGTTAAGCACTGCTGCTGGTCCAGAAGGCATGGTGAATGGGCAAGTTGGTGATATTCAAGGTGAAAAAGAGAAATATAATTTAGATCAATTAGTTAAAGTTCATCAAGGTAAGACGGGTGCCTTAATTCGTTATGCGTGTTATGCAGGCGCAGTATTGGGTGAAGCAACAGAGAAGCAACAGACATCATTGGTAGAATTTGGTGAAATGTTTGGACTAGCTTTTCAAATTTATGATGACATTTTAGATGTGATTGGCTCTGAGGAAAAATTGGGAAAAAAAGTGCATAAAGATGCAGTTGAGATGAAAAATACGTATCCTGGAATATTAGGATTAGATGGAGCTATTCAACATTTACAAAGGCTAATTTCTTCAATGAAGGAACAATTGGCAATTTTAGTTGATGAACATTTTAATATAGAATTATTATCAGAATTTTTAAATTATTTTGATTTAGAAAAGGAAATAAAATGAAAAAAGAAAGAATTGATATCTTACTAGTTCGACAAGGACTGTTTTCAAGTCGAGAGCAAGCAAAACGCGCTGTAATGGCGGGTGAAATTTTAGGTGAAAATGAAGAACGGTTAGATAAGCCTGGAATGAAAATTGATTCTGAAACGAAATTACATTTTAAAGGAACGAAGATGCCATATGTTAGTCGAGGCGGTTTAAAATTAGAAAAAGCATTAAAGGCATTTCACTTGTCTGTTAAAAATAAAGTTGTACTAGATATTGGTTCTTCAACTGGCGGTTTTACTGATGTTTCTTTGCAAAAGGGTGCAAAACTAGTCTATGCGTTAGATGTAGGAACCAATCAATTAGTTTGGAAATTACGCCAAGATGAACGGGTAGTGGTAATGGAAAATACTAATTTCAGATATAGCAAACCTGAAGACTTTACTCATGGACAACCAGAATTTGCTACTACAGATGTTTCTTTTATTTCATTAAAATTGATTTTACCTCCATTACATCCAATTTTAAAAGATGGCGGAGATTTAGTTGCTTTGATAAAACCGCAATTCGAGGCAGGAAAAGAAAAAGTGGGGAAACATGGAATTATTCACGATCCTAAAGTTCATCTTGAAGTCATCAACACTATTATTCGTTTTGCAGTTGAGAATGGCTATGATGTTTGTGATTTGGATTTTTCACCGATTACAGGAGGCCACGGGAATATCGAATTTTTAGTTCATTTGAAAAAAACAACTGGTACAGGCATAATCAGTCCTGAAGTAATCCCTGAGGAAATTGTTAAGCAAGCACATGCAACGTTGAAAAATCAATAATTTAGAGAGGTCTGTATTATGTTACAGGAATTAGTAATTAAAGATTTTGCAATTATTGAACAAACAGAGATAGATTTTCAATCAAAAATGACCGTTTTAACCGGAGAAACTGGAGCAGGTAAATCAATTATTATAGATGCTTTGGGATTATTAGCGGGAGGTCGCGGTTCGGTTGATTTTATTCGGAAAGGTACAAATAAAGCTTGCTTGCAGGCTCAATTTGTATTGCCTAAAGATGCATTAACCTTTAATGTTTTGGATGATTTAGGAATTGATTATGAAGATGAAACATTAATTTTACAACGTGATCTTTATCGAACTGGTAGGAATGTTTGCCGAATTAACGGTGTTTTAGTTAATTTAGCTGCATTGCGTAAAGTAGGCGAATTATTAATTGATATTCATGGACAAAATGAGCATCAAAGTTTAATGCATCCAGAAACACATCTAAGTTTATTAGATGATTATCAAAAAGAAACACAAAGTGATTTAGCTGAATATCAAAATGCATATCGAGAATATCGAAAACTCAAAACAGCTTTGGAAAAAAGAGAAGCAAATGAAAAAGAATGGGCACAACGATTAGATATTTTACAATTCCAATTAAATGAAATTGAATCCGCGGATTTGAAACCAAATGAAGAAAATGAATTAATTGAAGAAAAAGACCAATTAGATAATTACCAAGAAATTCATGAAGCATTGGAAAATAGTTTCCAATTGTTAACTTCAGGCAATATTGACTTGATTGGGCAATTAGGTTCTTCAATGGATGAATTAGGAAAAGTTGCAGATTATTCATCAGATTTGAAGAATATTTATGAAAAAGTATCTGATTCGTTTTATAATTTACAAGATGTATCCCGTGAAATCTCAACTCAATTGGATTCAATGGAATGGGATGATACTCGACTTGATCAAATAGAACAACGATTAGATTTAATTCATCAATTAAAGCGAAAATATGGCGATTCAGTGACTCAAATTATTGAGTATGGACAAAAAATTAAACAAGAATTAAATGAAATGCAGGATAGTGAAGAGAGTACTGAGGAACAAGAAAAAGAAGTTGAAAAAGCATATCAAAGAGCTTTAAAACTTGCTCAAAAACTTTCTCAAACTCGAAGACAAAGTGCTCATCAATTAGAAAAAGCTATTCATGCTCAATTAAGTGCTTTGTATATGGATAAAGCCGTATTTAAGGTCAATTTTAAAGAAAACGAAAAATTAACTGCAAACGGGATGGATGATGTTGAGTTTTATATTCAAACCAATCCTGGTGAATCTATGGGACCACTTGCTAAAATTGCATCTGGTGGAGAGTTATCAAGAATTATGCTCGCATTAAAAACAATCTTTTCTCAAAAACAAGGAGTTACAAGTATTATTTTTGATGAAGTTGATACAGGAGTCAGTGGGCGTGTTGCCCAAGCAATTGCGGAAAAAATTTCTCAAATTGCACAAAATTCTCAGGTTTTATGTATTTCTCACTTGCCTCAGGTAGCAGCGATTGCTGATCACCATTATTTTATTTCTAAAAAAGTAATTGATGGAAGAACAGAGACCAGTGTAAAAAAATTAAACGGTAAGGGTAAAGTTAAAGAAATTGCACGCATGCTATCAGGTTCAGAAATTACTGAACTTACATTAGAACATGCTGAAGAATTGATAAAAATGGCAAATCAGATTAAGGCCAAATTTGATAAACAATAAAAAGTCGAAATCAAAAGAGGTTGTGACGAAAGTCCAACCTTTATTGAGATGTGCATAGTTAATTCTAGAACAAACGGATATGTTATAAGTTTGAAATTCTCCGAACTAATACTTATGATTCGAAGGATTTCTGTCTTATAGCATACCCGTTTTTGCGTTTATATCTTAGTTGATGTTAAATTTTCTATTTAATAAAATCACGATATAAACCGACCACTTTACCTAAGATAGTTACTTGATCAAGCATAATTGGTTCCATTGTGTCATTTTCAGGTTGTAGGCGATAATTATGTGCTTCCTTAAAAAATCGTTTGCAAGTTGCTTCATTTTGATCATTCATTGCAATTACAATTTCTCCATTATCTGCAGTTGATTGCTTTCTAACAATTACTTTATCACCATCGAAAATGCCAGCATTAATCATACTTTCACCTCTAATAGTGAGCATAAACAAATTTTCTGCTGATTCAAAATTCGGTGGTAAAGGAAAGAAATCTGTATATTCTTCGACAGTTAAAATTGGTACTCCTGCCGTTACAGTCCCAACCATCGGAATTGCATTTGGTTTAGATGTAATCCCTAATGCTTCCAGTCCAGCAGGGGTAATTTCGATAGCTCGTGGTTTAGTTGCGTCTTTTTTAATAAAACCACGCTTTGTTAACCGATCCAAATGACCATGAACCGTTGAAGTAGATGATAAATTAACTGCTTCACCAATTTCGCGAACTGTTGGAGGATATCCTTTTTCCTGGACAGTTTCATAAATAAAATGTAGAACTTTCATTTGACGTTCTTCAGTTGATTTTCCCATTTGTTTACCTCTATATATATTATTATGTACGATGATAGCACATATTTTTGGTTTATACAAACAAAAGTTCGATATGATTGAATTTTATAGAATTATTGTGTAAAATTAAATGTAAAAGTTGTTGAAAGGAGAATTTAATGACTGAAGAAAAGAAAAACCAAACCGAAGAAAATTCTAACGGTATTCCTCAAGACTTAATTGATCGGATTAATGAGTTAGCTTATAAGAAGAAAGAATCTGGTTTGACTGAAGAAGAACAAGCAGAACAAAAACGATTAAGAGAAACATATTTATCAATGTTTAGAGAAAATTTCCGAAGTCATATCGAGATGTTACAAGTTTATGATAAAGATGGAAAAGAAGTTACTCCAGAAAAAGTAAAAAGAATCCAACGTGAACGTGGTTTACGGGATGATTAAGTTTAAATTTAATTGAGTCCTTTATTTTTTACGGATTTTTCGTTAAAATTATAAATATGTTATTCGTAAGGAGGATTTGACCGTGTCAACAGGATTTGTGATTTTATTTGTTGTCCTTGGAGCATTAGCCGGCTTTATTGGTGGTTTTTTTGTTGCAAAGAAATATCTTGAAAATTATTTAAGAAAAAATCCACCATTTAATGAACAAATGCTTAAAACAATGATGTTGCAAATGGGACAAAAGCCATCACAACGTAAGATTAATCAAATGATGACTTCAATGAAAGCAAGTTATGCAAAAGAAAATAGCAAAAAGAAAAAATA
>DXFP01000013.1 GCA_019114385.1 Candidatus Ligilactobacillus excrementigallinarum
TCAATGAAATTTATCAAAAATATCCTGAATTAAAGGATAAAGAGGTTCTTTTATATGCACCAACATATCGTGAAAATGAGAATGGAGTCCCTGAATTAAATTTGCCAAATGATTTTAGTAAAATCTTTGATTATTTAAATGATAACCAACGAATAATTATCAAACTGCATCCACACTTAAAAGAAGTTCAAAATCAATTAAAAACTAAAATACAAAATCCGCACTTGGTGTGGGTGGATGATTTTTCAACGAATGATTTGTTATTTATTACTGATCGTTTAATTACGGATTACTCATCCGTAATTTTTGATTATTCACTTTTGAAAAATTCGAAACAAATAATTTTTTATTGTTATGACTATGATGAATATAGTGAAACCGTTGGAATTCAGAAAGATTTTAAAGAATGGATTCCAGGGCCATTTGTAACAAAAACTGATGAATTGATTAATATTTTAGAAAAACCAATTGTATTAAATAATTTTAGACATTTTAATGAGGAATGGAATACAAAGAATGACGGCAATGCTACTCAGAGAGTATTGCAACATGAATCTGAATTTATAAACTGATGAAGAAGGAGTGCCAATTATGCGGCAAAAAATAACAGTATTGGGATTCTTTAGTGAAGATAGTGGCTTGACTTGTTTTTTTAAGACGAATTATCGTGCATTAGTCGCAGAAGGATATGGATTTAATATTATTAATATTGCGAATTATCGTCCGGCACGTGAACTTAAAGCTTTAGGATCATATTACGAAATTCCATTTTATTTTTCTGATATTAATGGGCGCAATTTCTTCCAAAAACGGCGTAATTTTAATCGTGAACTAAAGCGTATTTATGATCAATGCAAAATTACAAGTAATACTGTTCATTTATATTTAAATGCACTTTGTGATTCTGCACCGATAAGTTTAGCGCATAAAGCAAATTTTAATCGAATTATTGTGCATGCGTATGCAGATTATTCAAAAATGTTTAATTTTGCTGAGAAGAAGTTACAATTAATGGGATGCAAAGTCGTCGAAAAATATGCAACTGATTTTGTAGCAGTTTCCCAGGAAGCAGCTGATTTTTTCTATTATAAGAAGGTCCAAAGACGTCCAAGTTTCAGGATTATTAAGAACGGGATTGCAGTACGAAAACAACGCTATCATGAGGAACAAAATTTATATTATCGAAAAAAATATGAAATTGATAGTAAAACATTTGTAATTGGAAATGTCGGCCGATTTATTAATGCTAAAAATCATTCATTTTTAATTAATAGTTTTAATTTATTTCAAAAAATATATCCAAATACGAAATTAGTATTAATTGGAGATGGGCCTCAAATTGAAAATATTCGACAACAAGTTTATCAAATGCATATTGAAGATAAAGTTGTCTTTACTGGCTTTTTAGAAAATACAGAAGAAGTACAAAATATTTTTAATGTTTTTGCTTATCCTGCTATTTGCGATAGCTTATCATTGTCGTTATTACACAGTGTTGCTAATGGAGCAATCCCTGTAATTTCAAATACTCAAAGTGAAACCGGAATTATAAAAGAATTTGACACATTAGCATTGGATGATCCGCAAGAATGGGCAGATGAATTTCATCGATTAAGTCAACTTAAATATAATCGAAGTATTCAAAGTGAAAAAATGATGACAAAATTAATCGAAAGTGGTTATACTGTTTCTACATCTGCTAAGCAATTACGAGAATTGTATGGAGCACCTCAATGGGAGGATTAGTAAATGAAAATTGGAATTATTGGGTATAATTTATTTGCAATAGGAGGAACTGCTCGAAGTAATATAAATTTAATGACTGAACTTGTTCGAAATAACGAAGTAGTATATTACTTTAACTATGCGTATTTTACTCAAAAAGATATAAAAAAATTCATCAATCAACATTCTCTTTTTGAAAAAGTAAATTTTAATTCAGTAATTAATCTGTTTAATCGACAGCATCTTCCTGATGATATAGACTATCTAATTATTACTCGAGAAGATTTATTTCCATTGAGTAAATTATTACATGAATTGTTTCCAAATGCTGAATTAATTGGTGAAATTCATACTCCGTTACCATTATTACCTCAGCAATTAGATGGACTGGCAGATTTATCTTGTGTACGAGTTGCTAATCAAAGAATTCAACGTCAATTTGCGCAAAAATATCATTATTCAAATATTTTTGTACAAACTGTTAATGCTGGACATATTCATTGGAACATTAAAGAGACAAAAGAGAATACAACTAATAATTTTGTAATTTCAAGTCGTTTTGCAGAAAATCAAAAGGATATTATGTATGCTTTGAAATTGTTTAATGAATTGCATAAAAGAGGCGCGAAACAATATCATTTATTTCTGAAAGGCACTGGTCCAGATAAATGGAAATATAAAAAATATATTAAAGAACACAATTTAACACAGATGATTTCATTTACTAAGCAACTTCCAAGTAATTTCGTTTATTTATCAACTTCTAGGTTTGAAACTTTTGGATATTCTATTATGGAAGCAATTGCAAATCATCATCCGGTTTTAGCATATGTTGGTGATGATAAATCAATTGAACAAATTTATAGTGCATTCCCATCGATTACTTGGTTTACAAAACAGAATATAAACGATGATATTCAAAAGTTGATAAAAATAAGCAAATTTAAAATTACAAAAGAAATTTATCAGGAGGATTTAGCTGAATTTAATAAATTAACATGCAATAAAAATTATGTGCAGGCATTGTTTAGGCATTTTTCTCAATTTAATAAAGTTCAATCAACTGTATGTCTATCTTCAGAAGGATTAGATAATTTAAAAAGTCAAATTGAACAAAAATTAGGGAAAATGAATCCTAATATATTTAAAAAGATATATTATTGTTTACGAAAAATACCAATCTTTGACCAAATATTTAAGTTAATTCATTAAAAGTATGATCGTGAGGAATTTTATGACAAATTATGTATTAACATCGGATATTTATAAAGGATATAAACACGCCGGTCCTAAAGCAAAAGCAGATATAAACATGTTTTTGAAACAAGCTGGGTGGAAAATTTTAGATTTAGATTTGCCAATCAAGCGTTTTCCAAAATTGATGTATCGAATTTTTAAACTGCCGCATTTATTTAAAGGAAAAAATGCGGAAAATATTGTTTTTCAATATCCGATGTATACGGTTTTCTTAACAAAATCAATCATTAAAGAAGTCAGAAGGCAAACAAATGCCAAATTAATTTTTGTAGTTCATGATTATGAGTCAATTCGTAAATATAAGGGAGATCAAACTTTCTTTAAAAATGAAGTGAAAATTTTTAATGCTGTGGATTGCCTAATTGTTCATAGCGAAGCAATGAAAAAGAAATTGCGAGCAGCAGGCGTAGCGAGAAAAATGGTGGTTTTAGGAGTATTTGATTACTACAATCCGC
>DXFP01000014.1 GCA_019114385.1 Candidatus Ligilactobacillus excrementigallinarum
CCCAAAAATATAGTTTTTAGCAATATTTAAACTATCAATAAAGTCGTTAATTAATGAAGCTGGATGATCAGGTTCAGGTCTAAATTGGAGAGAAATTTCTAAAGTCATTTGATTTGTGTTATAATTATTCTCGGTTTTCATAGGGGAGTTTCACTTCCTTATATACTTAATGAAGAAGTTACGTGTGAGGTAACTTCTTTTTTATTTATTATAAATGAAAGGAGGCATTTCTGCGAATTCTCGCTGAAGTGCCTCCTATAATTTAGTGACTTATGTCACAACCTCTTTTTTAATATATTTATTTTGAAATTTCAGTATAATTTGCTAAGCGAATACGCTGCGCCTTTCGAACGTGTTGATAGCTTATACGAATTTATTGATTTTCCGCATTCTTAAACTTAAACTTACTCCACGGCTCAATATAGTCGAGCATAAACAATTCATCTTGCGGAATTTTACCTACCAAATTCTTCCGCGAATCCATCTGCGGTTGCAAAATAATCTGCAATTCATTCTTATAGCGGCCAAATTCATCATTTCCAACAACGATATCGCCGCGTTCAAATTGCTGTTCATTATCGTGCGGTACATTCGGTTCATCTGCATATTTCACCCGCACTTGAGTTGAGCGAATTGCATTATCTGTAATGTCTCCACGTCTAAAGTGTAAATTATCTTCTAAAATTTTAACTTCAATCGGATTTACTTCAGGCACATATTTCACGTTCAATGTGATGCAGTAGCGGTCAATCGCTGCCAAACGTTCCAATTCTTCATCTGAAGCATAAGCATTTCCGATGATTACCGTATCAATCAATCCTGTTGCGAATAAGTGTCTTGCTTGCAAATCAATTGGTAAATGCCGATGCATTTCCAAAGTTGGCAAGCCATCATTAACATTCCAAGGACCGCCCGCTGCATCTTGACTAGTTACAAAAGCAGAAGTCTTAATACCGTGTTTCTTAAAGCGCTCTGAGCATTTTACAAAGAAATCATATGGCAGTCCTGTTCCGCTTTGAGGATAAAAGTTGTGACATCCGTAAATATATGGCTGGTTTGCTTGATATGACAAAATATTGTCCAAATATGCCACATTATTACTCATATTCAATTCAATATTTAGGTCATATGGATTGTATGAAATCAAAGATTCTTTCAAGCCATCGAATCCTTCATCTAACCGAATACCGCTGGCACCTAATTTTGCAAAGAAACCTAAATCATCATATGAAATTCCTAATTGCTTAAAAATTCCTGGATTGATATCTAAAATAACTTCAAAACCTAAATCACGAGCATATCCAATAATTGATTTAAATTTCTTAGCTGTTTCCTCCTTACCTTCTTGAACTTCCAGCATACTCATAAATAACCGTGTAAAGCCTAAGTCTGCAGCTTTTTTCACATATGCTCGGTCTTTTGCTGGATCACTATAATCTGGATAAATTGAAATTCCTAATTCGCGTTTCACATGAAACTTCCTTTCTAATCAAAAAAGAGTACAACAATCCCTTGCCCACTTAGGAAATCATTGCACTCTTTTACTTTTTATTTTGCTTTTTCAACTTTGTCTAAGCGTTCATATAAATCAACCATTTCACCAGCCAAATCACGGAATGTAATTGCATTCATCAAGTGATCTTGAGAGTGAACAGTCAACAATGTAACTGGTTGAGGATCGCCTTGAGCTTCTTTAGTTAACATATCTGTTTGTGAGTTATGCGCTTCATTCAAAGCCTTATCAGCTTCTTCAAGCTTCTTGTGTGCTTCTTCAAAGTCGCCTTTCTTAGCAGCACGAATAGCTTCAAATGCAAAGCCCTTAGCATTACCGCCATTGATAATCAAGCCCATTGTTGCTTCTAAATTTGGTTGTGTATTTTCTTCAGCCATAACACATTTTCTCCATTACTTATTAAATTTAGTCTTCAATCAAACTCAATGCTTGGTCAAGAACTTTCTTACCGTCCATCATTCCATATGCTTGCATATCAATTACTGCCAATGGAATTGGATTGCCTAAGCTGTTTTTACGACCTTCAAGCATGTTCTTGAAGTCGCCTTCCATGTAACGTACTTGAGGTCCAAGCAATACACAGTCAATTGTTTTAGAATCTAATTCGTTGCGAGCTTCATTTGCAGCAGTTGCAAAAATATCTGCTTCGATTCCTTTTTCCTTTGCTGCAGCCTGCATCTTTGTTACTAATAAACTAGTACTCATTCCTGCTGAGCAGTTTAACATGATTGTATATTTAGCCATATATAACACCCTTTCTTAATAAAGCATTACGTTTATTTGGTAACGCTTTCTTTAACACTTTTTCAGTATACCACTCTGGTCATACTTTGAAAAGTATCTACAATTATTTATATGTTTGCATTTTTCTTTACATTTTAATATTTTTTATTTGCTTGTCAACTAAATCATGCTTCTTGTTCTGCTTTTACATTAGCTGCTTCTTGAATCTTGCGTTTATCAGCTTTCTTAAAGAAATATACATATACTAGTGAGTCAACTGCAATCAAGACAGCTTGCAAAACAGCACCTGAAACATGACCAGTTGCTAAGTATCCTGAAATGATAGCTGGTGTCGTCCATGGAACCATGATTCCGATCGTCTTTGCTACAATTCCAGTTGCCATTGCAACATATGTGATAATGACATTTAACAATGGTGCCACGATGAATGGAATGGCAATAAATGGGTTCATAACAATTGGGAATCCGAATACTAATGGTTCATTGATATTGAAGATTGCAGGCGCAATTTCCAAACGACCCAATGTCTTGTATTCGTCACTCTTAGCAAACATAATCATCATGATGGCTAAACCTAAAGTTGCACCAGAACCGCCAATGTGAACAAAGTTATCAAAGAATTGTTGGGTAACGATGTTTGGTAATGCTTTATGAGCTGCAAAAGCAACCGCATTTTGTTGCATGGCAGCCAACCAAATAGCAGTCATAACACCTGAAACTACATTGGCACCGTGAATTCCGAAGAGCCATAAAAATGAAATTAAGAATTCACAAATCAAAGCACCTGGCAAACTTGTACCTACAATCGACAATGGTTTGAAGATGAATTGCATTAAGTTTGGAATGGTTTCAATTGGTGTGAATGAAATTCCTAAGCGAATAATCCAAACTAATAACAAACAAAATAACCCAGGAAATAATGCAGCAAATGATTCACTAACTGCAGGAGGCACTGTGTCTGGCATCTTAATTGTAAAGTGCTTGTGAATCATCCAGACATACAAATCAGTTAAGAACAAGCCAATGATAATCGCAATGAATAATCCCGTTGAACCTAACTGTGCCAAAGGAATCCAAAATGAACCGTCTTTGTGCATTGCGAATGGAATTGTCAGAAAGAATGCACACATTGCAACCAACGCAGCTGGCAATGGTGCTACATCCTTGTAACTTTTTGCCAAATTATATGAAATCCCAATTACTGCAATTAGACCCATCAAATCAAATGAAGCAAATGTAATTTGTTGAACGACAATGTTCCAGTTTGGTCCAAAAGTATGAGCCATGAATTTCAAATAACCCTGAATTGGAAATTGACCAATAATCATAAAAATTGAACCAATTACAATCAATGGAACGGCTTGAGCAATTCCGTCACGTAACGCAATCATGTGCCGAGAATTAGAAATCTTACCGACCACTTTCATTACCTTGTCTTTAAAACTACCTGTTGAAGACATACAAATCACTCCTTGATTGTTTTGCCTTATCATAAGTAATAAATAAAAATAATTGCTAAAAATAAACTCATTATGAATTATAAATTCGTACTCATGATAACGCTTACATTTATATTATAAACAAATTTTGATATGTTTTGGGTAAAATGAGAAAAATGTAATCAAGATTGGTAAGTTGTATATACAAAAAGTGTGTGATTCGTCTCGAACTTGCTAAGTATAAGCTGCACAGTGCATCCAAATAACACAATGTATTTAGAGTACTTAACCAGTTAACTGGAACTTAACTGAGACATTAGATCAGTCCCGTCTCGTTTTAACAATTTAGCACATCTTCAATCAAAAAAGAGGTTGTGACATAAGTCCAACCTCTTTTGCTATATCCGCATAATCGGGTTTCAAAACAAACAGGCATGTCTGTAAATTCAAAAGCCTCCGAACCTTTACTACGTAATTCGTTCGGTTTTTTCTTTACAACATACCTGTTTTTGGTGTTTTGTCACACCTTCTTGCATTAATTTTATTAACCTATTATGCTTTTGCTTCTTGAGCTTCTTGAGCTTTTTGCATTTCCATTGCTTCTTGCAGCTTCTTCTTATCTGCTTTCTTGAAGAAGAATAAGTAGATGACAGCATCAACTGCTAAGCAGACTAATTGTGTAATTGCGCCGGAAATGTGGCCAGTTGCCAAATAACCAGAAATTACAACAGGTGTTGTCCATGGAACCATTACCCCGATTGTTTTTGCACATAAGCCAGTTGCCATTGCACCGTATGTGATTAGGACGTTAGCTAATGGAGCAATAATAAATGGTAAAGCAATGTAGATGTTCATAACAATTGGGAAGCCAAAAATCAATGGCTCATTGATATTGAAGATTGCAGGTGCAATTTCCAAGCGACCCAATGTCTTATATTCATCACTCTTAGCGAACATGAACATCATTAATGCTAAACCTAATGTAGCACCGGCACCACCGATATGTACGAAGTTATCAAAAAATTGTTGAGTAACAATGTGTGGTAATGCTTTGTGTGCAGCAAAGGCAACAGCGTTTTGCTGCATAGCTTGTAGCCAGAATGCCATCATAATTCCTGAAACAACATTAGCACCGTGAACCCCAAATAACCATAAGAATGAGATCAAGAATTCACAAATCAAAGCACCTGGTAAACTTGTACCAACAGCTGAGATTGGTTTGAAGATAAATTGCATCAAGTTTGGAATCGTTTCGATTGGTGTTGCTGAGATTCCTAAACGTACAACCCAAGCCAAAAGCAAACAGAATAAACCTGGGAATAAAGCAGCGAATGATTCGCTAACTGCAGGCGGCACCGTGCTTGGCATCTTGATTGTAAAGTGTTTGTGAATCATCCAAACATATAAATCAGTTAAGAATAAACCGATAATGATGGCGATGAACAAACCAGTTGAACCTAATTGTGCCAAAGGAATCCAGAATGAACCATCCTTGTGCATTGTGAATGGAATAGTTAAAAAGAAACCGCACATTGCAACTAATGCAGCTGGTAATGGAGCAACATCTTTATAACTTTTAGCTAAGTTATATGAAATCCCAATTACCGCAACTAATCCCATCAAATCAAATGAAGCAAATGTGATTTGTTGAACAACAATGTTCCAATTTGAACCAAATGTATGTGCCATAAAGTTCAAGTATCCCTTAATTGGGAACTGACCAATGATCATGAAAATTGATCCGATAATGATCAATGGAACAGCTTGAGCAATCCCATCACGTAAAGCTACCATGTGACGTGAAGATGAAATTTTACCGACAACTCTAAGTAATTTATCCTTAAAGCTTTCATTTTCTGTAGCCATAGTATCACTCCTAAGCAAATTTGAATTAATTACTAAAATGTTATTCAAAGCGCAAAGTTTGTGGTGTGAATTGGTCTAGATAAATAATTAATTTCAAAATATTAAGATTATTTTTCAAAATGAGTGCAAAAAAATTGAAGTAAAATCAAATATTTATTCCAAACATTAACTACTTCTCCCGACCAAATCGCCATAAATTTTGTGATATACAGATAAATCATTATTTTAAAAAATAACGATGAATCCTAATAGCATCTTGGCAATTCATGAAAACGTTTACTACTACTTGAGTATAATTAATTTACAAAAATATGTAAACCCTTTCGCATACAGAAACAGAAAAATACAGTAAAAATTATACAATTTATAAAAAGAAAATTAAAACACTCCGTTTTATTAATGTTAACGTTTACATTCATAATCAATTGGATTATTAGCTAATAAACGAATGGTTATACCAATTTACTAAACTTCATTGTAAACAAAAAGTGTATTCCGAAGAATGATTTTCTCGAAATACACTTTTAAATTCGCTTTTACTATTTAAATTTCACTTTTTAAGATTTTATTAAGCTTCCTTTGCGGTCTCTTCTTGTTTTTCATTAGCAAGTTCTTGGTTCATCAAATATTTATCATAACGTCTAGCAAATGGCCAGTACATTAATGTTGAGATTACCAGAATAATTGCTTGCCAGACAGCCCATTTCCAACCGCCAATGAAGAAGCCGGAAATGATAATTGGTGTTGTCCATGGAGCAGCAACCCCGTTCAACGGCGGCAAAATTCCAAAGTAAACTGCACCATATGTCAAAGCTGCAACAACTACAGGAACGAAGAAGAATGGTAAAGCTAACCATGGATTCAGTACCATCGGCATCCCAAAGAGGAATGGTTCATTAATATTGAAAATTGCAGGAACAGTTTCCAATTTACCCATTGATTTCATTTGAGTTGATTTAGCAGCAACTAAGGTGAAGATTAATAATCCGATTGTAATTCCTGAACCAGTTAAATTAATAATGTTGTTATAAAATTCGTTAGTTACAATGTGTGCACCATTTGCTAATGTTAATTTACCCGTTTGATATAAGTGAGCATTAGCAACTGTGTTTGGCAACAAGAAAATCCCAGCAATTCCGCCGACAATCAAGCCGCCATGTACACCAAAGAACCAGAAGAAAGTTACAGCAAATGCAATTAACAATGCACCCCAGAATGAGTCTGACATTCCTTGCAATGGAATTTGCAATACTTTGTAGATCCAAGTTAATAAATCAGTATGCATGAAAGTCTTGAAAGCTGCGTAGATTAACATTGAAATTGTCAAAATTACACCAGTAGGAATCATTGCTGTAAACTGCCGTGAAACTCCTGCGGGAACTTGTTCCGGCAAAGTAATCTTCCAGTTATGCTTAATCATGTAAGCGTAGCCCCAACCAACTAACAAACCAATGATTAAGGCTGCAATCATCCCTTGTCCGCCTTGGAAAGTAATGTTCAAAACATTGGTTACTGGTGAAGTGATGAAGTGTTGCACTGCTTGCGGCAATTGGTGAATGCTTTGTTCAACCATTGAAGCCTTCATTGTGACATTTCCAGCAACATCCGTAATTCCAGATTTAAGTGCTGTATTCAAAGGATTATCTACTTGTAAATTTTGTAACAAGAAGAAAGATGATAAGCCTGTTAATCCAGCTGGCAAAGCATCCTCTAATCCTTCATTTTTAACATATGTATATGCAATTCCGACAACTGCCCAAATTGAAGTAAAGCCGAAAGTAGTATTATAAGCTTGATTGAAAAAAACAGACCATCCAGTTTTAGCAAAGAAATGTGAAACTGCTGGTACTGGAAAATTAGCAAAAATCAGAAAAACCGAACCAATAATGATAAATGGTAAAGCCGAAACCATCCCATCAGTCATGGCCTTAACACCTTTTGTGTTCACAAATTTCATAATTGGCGGTACAATTTTTTGATTTACAAAGTCACTAATCTTTGAAGTTTTATTTTGTTTATTTTCATTACTCATTTAAGTCATCTCCATTTTTCGCAAAGGCCTTTTTGAACCAATAAAACGATTTTTTAGGCACCCGTTTTAAATCTTTTAAGTCATGATTAGAACGGTTAACATACACTGCCCCATAGCGTTTTTCCATGTCAGCGTGTGAACTTGGAATATCAATTAATCCCCATCCAAGATATCCAAGGACTTGTGCTCCATCTTCAAACATTGCATCCTTCATTGCCTGAATATGGGCTTTATGGTAGGCAATTCGCTGATCATCTTCAATCATATGCTTGCCATCCCAACTTTCACTGCGACCAATGCCGTTTTCAATTGGAAAAACCGGCAATTGATACCGATTATACAAATCTGTAATAATTTTTCTGAACCCCATTGGATCAATTGACCAATTCCATTCTGTTTTTTCAGTAAAGCGGTTGTCTTCGCCGCCCACTTCCAAATATCGATTTGGTGCATCTTTGGCCGATAGTTTATCAGCATTCAAAGTCGTTGATTGATAATAGCTAAATGCCAAGAAGTCAGCACGCATTTGTTGAATAATTGCTAAATCGCCAGTTTGTAAATCCATGTCAATTTGATGATTCTTAATATATGTCATCACTGCTGGTGAATATTGTCCCTTTGCAAAGGCATCATTCAAATTTTGATATAAAAATTCATTTACACGATCCGCATAAAAAACATCATTTGGCTTTGAAGTTGCTGGATATACCGGTGTATAGGCCGTCATGCCGCCAATTTTTAAACCAGGATAATTATCATGAAGATAGGCATCAAGCTGTGCATGAGCTAACATCGTATGATGGAAAATGCGGTACATCTCATCAAGTGTTCGTTTCCCTTTTTCATACCCAGAAATATTAAATACTTCGTCAGTAAAATACAGATTATGTTCATTAAAAGTAATCCAATATTTAACTCGATCTGCGAAATGATCAATCATTTTTTTACCATAACAAACAAAAGCTTCCATCGTATGCCGTGACATAAAACCATTTTCAGTTTTAGCTAAATGCAATGGCATATCAAAGTGATACAAACATATCATTGGTTCAATTCCTCGAGCTAGCATTGCATCAATCAAGCAATCGTAAAATGCAATTCCTTCTTCGTTGAATTCGCCGTCACCATCCGGATTCACTCGCGACCACGAGATCTCGATCCGATACATATTCATGTTCATTTCCTTCAATAAATCCAAATCTTCTTCATATCGATGATAGTCATCAATCGCAACATGCCAATCAGTCGTATTTTCTGTAGCAGGTCGAACATCATATACCGATAAGCCTTTTCCACCCTCATTCCAAGCACCTTCAGTTTGCATGCTTGATGATGAATTTCCCCAGAAAAAACCTTTTGGCATTCGTTTCATACAAATCACCCTTTCTTTTTGAAAACGCTTTATTTATTACAGTGTTAATTATAAAATTCGAATTTGTTTGTGTAAATACTTTTTATAAATTTGTATATACTTATTTGTATAGAAAGGAGTATACAAAAAGAGACTGTGACATAAGTCCAGTCTCTTTTTCTATATTTGCATAATCGGGTTCCAAAATAAGTATATCTGTAAGTTTAAAAACCTCCAAATCAACACTGTGTAATTCGTGCATTCTTTTCTTACAACATACCTGTTTGGGGTGTTTTGTTACATTTTCTTTTGCTTTAATATTCTAAATTAATTTTTCCGTCTTTGAATTACTACTAACCCACCCGCAGTCATTAACAATGTTAAACCAGCTAATGTGATTACATCATTTGATTCACCCATATTTGGCAATTCTGTATTAGCTGAAGTTGCTTTCACTGGAGTAACAGTAGTTGTTACTGCATTGTTAGCACTTGAGGTTTCAGCTGATAATCGCTCAGATGAAGATGATTGACTTGAATCAAAATTAGCTGAACTGCATTGTACAGATGATGATTGCTGTTGATCTGATGAATTTGCAGACAATGAAGTTGATGCTTGCGCAGCAGCTTCATTCGTTGAATTTGAAACAGATGTTTGTTCTGCTTTATTGGTTGCTTTAGTTGAACTGCTTGCACTTACATTAGACATTTGTGTTTTACTTGATTTTTCAGATGAAATAATCGTCGAAATCACTGCTCCGCTCTTACTTTGCGATGAAGCAATTGTTGCTTTAACTGCTGGTGTTGAAACTTCGGTTGTTGCCTTAGCTGCATTATCCGCGTCGGCTGTGTCAGTTGAAGTTTCAGCTGTATCATTATTTTCAATTGAAGTATTGGCTGGCACTGCTGTAATAGTTGCATCCTTCTTGGCAACAGAGTCAGCGTCTACTGTTCTGTGGGCACATGCACCAGTGGCAAGCAGGCTGCCCATCATTAATGAACTAACTAATAGTCTGATTTTTTTACTTTTCATGAATAGTATCCTCTCTTCCTACATTAATGATGGTAGCATATCTTGCATAAGAAAACTATAATAAGTTAAAGATTTTTTAAATTAAGAATGCGCAATGATGTAAATCTCGAATCAACGTGGTATAAGTTGCCCGCCACGTCTGAATAAACGGAGCACGTTATACACAGCAAGTTAGGCTAAAGTTCAATATAATTCATTACAAAAAAACAGAGGCTGAATCAAATCCAGTCTCTGTTTTTAATTTCGTTTCTTAACGATTAGTTGTTCTTTTTGCGTAAGCCTAAACCGAACAAACCCAAGATGCTTGATGCAGCTAATGCAACTAAACCACCGATTGTTGAGTGGTTGTTTGTTTCACCCATTTGTGGCAAGCCTTTGTTTGATGATGAAGCTTGTGCTTTTGATGGTGTAACGGTTGTTGCAACTGTCTTTTCTACTGATGGTTGAGCAACTGAAGCTTTAACTGATGATGTAACAGCTTCTGTTGTGGCTTTAGCAGCGTTTGAGTTGCTTACTGTTGAAGCTTTAACTGTTGTTGCAACTGGGGCAGCAGCTTTAACTGGCTTAACAGATGCCTTTGCTGATGATGAAGTTACAGCTTTCTTTGTGCTTGACTTCTTAGAAGTTACAACTTTCTTTGTACTTGTCTTCTTAACTGTTGTCTTGCTTGCTGTGTTCTTCTTTGGTGCAGCAGGTTTTTTAACATTGTTTGTTGCAGGTTTCTTATTACTGTTATGATTTGTATTTGTTGCTGGTTTCTTGCTGCTGTTGTTTGCAGGCTTCTTGTTATTGTTGTTTGCAGGCTTCTTGTTGCCTGTATGGTTTGCAGTTGAACTTGAAGCTTTCTTTGCTTGGCTTGAGATAGCTTTCCATGAAGGGTTGTTGCCTTTCCATGAGTTATCTTTATTTACCCAAGCAACCATTGTAGCTTGACCATTACCTACATAGTCCTTTGTTGGTACGTTATCTGGGTAAACATAGCCTGTGTGATCATTAATGGTGTGAATTGGTGCATATTCCCAATTGCCATAAACTGAACCTTGGCTCAAATCAAATGATGTACCAGCTGGAGCCCATACTTGATACTTGTATTGGCTCTTACCTGTTTGATGCATGTCATTTACAGGAATGAATGTGTAGTTCTTGTATGGATGTGAACTTACTTGATTACTGTAACCCTTTGATGGAACCCAGTGAATGTAGTAACCCTTAGCTGTTGGAATTGCAGCAGGTTTTTGACCATCCTTGTAAAGGAACAATTCAAATGACTTATTTCCATTAGGATTTTGTTGTGCATTTGCATATTTTTGCCAATCAAAGACAACTACATCTTGTCCTTCAAAGTGGAAGTATGGTGCTTTTGAATTGTCAAACCACTTAGTATAGTTAATGTCAAAGTGGTAACCCTTTGGTGCATAAATTTTATATGTAGAAGCTTTTGCTTCTGCACTTGTTTGCCACTCAACACCATATCTGATGTTTTGGTTATGTGAATCTTCAAATGATAATACAGTGTAACCATTATCAGAACCACATTGTGGTGTAACACCTTTGAATGTACCATCAGCATTTGTATTGTTTACATCATTAAAGAAGATGTGATATTGGTGATCATATGCTTTAACTTGTTTAACATCTTTTGTTTGCTTTGCAGCTAACATTACTGGTTGTGCTTGTTGTGTTGAACTTGCTTTAGCTGTCTTTGACGATGAAGCAGCATTTGTCTTAGCAGCTAAGTTCAAGTTTTGGTCTGCCTTTAATGCAGCTGTTGATGAACTTGAATTTTCAGCAGTCTTAACTGATGAAGTTGCTGCTGAAGATGATTTTGCTTGTGATAAAGCAACACTTGATGATTTAACACTTGCTTGTGATGATTGACTTGCTGATGAAGCCTTTGCCGAACTGCTATTAACATCCTTGTTTGCTTTGCTTGCTTTCAATACTACTGTGTTTGACTTTTCAGTTGCAGTACTTGATGAAACAACACTTGTCTTTGTTGAATCCTTTGCAACTGAGTCAGCATTAACAATATTGTTTTGTGCTAATGCATTACTTGCGGCGAACATTCCGCCTAATACTAATGAGCTAGTTAACAATCCAATTTTTTTATTTTTCATGACTAACTTCCTTTCTTTTTCTACTGAAAATAGTAGCACAAAAATTTACACAAAACTACAATAATTCACAATTTTAACTTTTTTAAAAATGTTGATATTATCACGTTCACACATGCTTTATATTTGTCTTTTTCAATTCAATTCAGTCTACACATTCAAAAAAATGTCGTATAGAAAAAAGAGGTTGTGACGTCAGTCCAGCCTCTATTTCTATATCTGCATAATCAGGTTTCAAAATCGTTAACATATTATTCGAATCTCACGACTTACATCATACTTAGCTTAACACTTTACATCTTTTATAAATTTCAAAAATGCTTCACGGCCCTTTGTATCACATTTAAATACGCCAGCATCCTCCAATACCCGGACAAACACCTTGCCAATTTCATTTTGGACAATGGTTTCAACATTTGATTTCCGAATTTCAGTATAGTTCGCCTTAATCTGATCTGCCCATTCACGATGATAATCAGCAATTTGATTATCTTTGCCAAGCAGATATTTTTCAACTTCAACCATTTCATCCTTTAATCGTGGTGGCAAAATTGCCAAACCCATTACTTCAATTAGACCGATATTTTCTTTCTTAATATGTTGAACATCTTTGTGAGGGTGGAAAATTCCATCTGGATATTCAGCGGATGTTTGATTATCACGTAATACCAAATCAAGTTCGTAATGGCCATCTCGCATGCGAGCAATCGGAGTAATCGTGTGGTGACGTTCTCCGTTTGATTCGGCCACGACATTTACACTTTCATCGCTGTAAGTTTTCCACGCTTGTAAAATGCAATCAGCCAAATCACAAATTGCATCCTTATCAGTACTATTCAAGCGAATAACCGACATTGGCCACTTCACAATTCCGGCATTCACATTATCAAAGTCGTCAAAATGAAGCTGCTTTTCAATCGGAGCAATTTCCATTGCGAAAGTATGCCGTCCACCTTGATAATGTTCATGAGATAAAATTGAGCCGCCCACGATTGGCAAATCTGCATTACTGCCTGCAAAGTATCCTGGAAACTTTTGGACTATTGTTAATAGTTGATTAAAGGTTTGCTTATTAATCACCATTTCTTCATGGACTGAATCCAGAAAAATGCAATGCTCATTAAAGTATGCATACGGCGAATATTGAAATCCCCATAAATGATTGTCGATGTCAAAACGGATAATGCGATGGTTGGCTCGTGCAGGATAATTAATTCTGCCTTGATAGCCTTCATTTTCCATACATAATTGACATTTAGGGTAACTCGAAGCTTTCATCTTCTTAGCTAATGCAATCTGCTTCGGATCCTTTTCTGGTTTGGAAAGATTAATCGTAATTTCGATATCACCGTATTGACTTGGATGTTTAAAGTAGATGTTTTTCGCAATTGCCTTTGTCTTTATGTAATCATTGCGCTTACTTTGTTCATAAAAATCTGCAATTGCCTTTTGTGGCGAAAGTTGATACTCATCCCAGAATTTTTGATTAACTTTGCTTGGAATTGGAGTAATCAAATTCATCAATTCAGCTCCTAAATTGTCCTGTTCATTCATTGTTGAACCAATTTTGTTATTTTTCAATGCCACTTGAACTAATTGATCCTTCATTTCAATCAAATTGTCGGTTTCAGGAGCTTGCATCGAATTCTCTTCACCACCTACCAAATTCAATACTCGATTGCGTAAATAATCACGATCCATTTCAGTGTAGTCACTTTCCATAATTACACCAGCAACAAACTTATCAATTAATGTATTATCCATCTTTCTCATCTTCCATCATTTTATAATTCATGTGTGCCATCTGCTACTTCTGCAGTAAAGAAGCGTGGTGCATAGCCAATCTTTTCTTCATAAACTTTGCCAACATTTGCTTTAAAAGCTTCTACTTGGTCTTTTTGAACCAACGCAATGCCGCTGCCGCCAAATCCAGCACCGCACATCCGCGCTCCCAAGACTCCTGGTTGTTTCCAAGCTTCATGAGCTAATGTATCCAATTCTTTTCCAGTTACTTCGTAGTCATATTCCAATGAAACATGTGAAGCATTTTGCAACCGGCCGAATTCTTTCAAATCGCCCTTTTCCAATGCTGCTTCTCCGCGGATACAACGTTGGTTTTCTGAAACTGCATGCCGTGCCCGCTTCAAATATGTCTCATTATCACTTAGCAAATATGTATACTCATCGAATTGCTCGTTATTTAATTCGCCTAATGCTTGAATATCAAGTTTTGTTTGTAAAGCCTTCAATGCTACCTGACATTCTTCTACCCGTTCATTGTATTTGGATTCTACCAATGCCCGCGGTTTATTCGTATTCATGATTACAATTACATTATCCTTCAAATCCAATGGAACATATTTATAATCTAATGTATTAGTATCGAGCAAGATTGCCTGATTTTTCTTACTCATTCCAACCGCAAACTGATCCAGAATCCCTGAACTTAAGCCTAAGAATTCATTTTCAGTTTTTACACCCATTTTTACCAAATCTAAACGGTCAATCTGCAAATCAAATAACTTTTCTACCATGACACCAAACAGCATTTCAATTGAAGCTGATGATGAAAGGCCAGAACCGCCTTGAGGAAGATTGCCCCAAATATAGATGTCCATTCCACGATCAACCTGATAACCAGCTTTTTGAATGTAGAAAATCATTCCTTTAGCGTAATTTGTCCAGTTATCAGCTTTGCTATATTTCAAATTATTCAAGTCAACTTCTATAATGCCTAAATCCTCAAAGTTTCCTGAGTAGAAATGCAACTTTTGATCATCACGTTTGCGAGCTGCTCCCCAGGTTCCCAATGTGATTGCACATGGAAAAACATGGCCGCCGTTATAGTCGGTGTGCTCACCGATCAAGTTAATCCGACCAGGCGAGAAAAAGGCTTTGTCCGGCTTTGTTTGATAAATTTCCTCAAACTTTGCTTCGATTTCTTCCTTATTCATAAAATCATCTCCAATATGTAATTTTCTCGTTCATTTATGAAAGCGATTTATTACACTTTTAATTATACAGTATTTAGTAAATTTATCAACATCTTTTAGTTAATATTTACTAGATTAATTCTAGTAAAAAATTAACTAAAATTAGCACGAATGTGCTACAATTGTCAAGTAAGCCAAAAGATGAGGAATGATAACGTGGCAACCATTAAAGACATTGCTGAAATGGCAAAAGTTTCTTCTGCAACCGTTTCCCGAGTTTTAAATTATGATAAAACATTATCCGTTAGCGATGAAACTCGACAACGAATTTTTAAAGCTGCAGAGAAACTAAATTATTTAACTAAACATAAACAAAAAAAGAATAATTCAATTGGACAAGTCGGCATTATTCAATGGTATACCGAACAAGAAGAATTAAACGATTTATACTACTATTCTATTCGGACTGGGATTGAAGAACGCCTGCATGATCTAGGCTATACCATTCGTCGCGTCTTTCATAACGACTCTCTCGCCAGCGTCAAAAATGCAGATGGCGTAATTGCGATTGGTAAATATAGTCAAGCCGAAATCAAAAAAATTGAACAATTAAACTCAAATTTAGTGTTCGTGGACTACAACACTTTGAATATGAATCATAGTTGTGTGGTACCTGACATTGAAGATTCAGTCATTGATGCTTTAAATCATTTTATTGAATCTGGACGCAGTAAAATCGGACTGCTTGCAGGCGAAGAGTCTACCAACGATAACCAAGAATCGATTATCGATCCGCGGTTTATTACTTTTAAAAATTACTTGTCGGATCTTTCACTCTATCATCCAAAATATGTCTATGTTGGAAATTTCACCGCTAAATCAGGTTATCAAATGATGAAACAGGCAATCGCCGAACTCAAGGATGATTTGCCTCAAGCATTTTTTGCGGCCAATGATTCAATTGGAATTGGAGCTTTGCGAGCATTGCAAGAAGCAAATATTAAAATTCCCGAAGAAGTCGGCATTATTTCCTTTAATGATACTTCGATTGCAAAATACGTTTATCCTTCATTAAGTTCTGTCCGGGTTTATACTAAACAAATGGGCGTTGAGGCAGTCAATCGGTTAAAAGCTATTATCGAAAATGGCGATGAATATCCGCAAATGGTAACATTGAAGGCCAAGTTAATTTTGAGAGATAGTTGCAAATAAAGGATATGATATGTAAAGCGTTAAGCCAACACTAACAAAAAAACGACTTCGTTAAACAACGAAGCCGTTTTTTACTTCATTACACACCAATAGAGGCCTGATAAAATTGTCAGGCCTCTATTAACAATCACAGTTCGAGCTTTCTAAGTCAAGTTACTTCAATCTATCACTATTGTTGTAACATGAGGTTAGTCTGTGTAACCTTTTGGATGTTGGGAATGCCATTTCCACGCCGTTTCAATAATTTTATGAATATCGTCATATTGCGGCATCCAGCCGAGTATCTTTCGTGCTTTATCAGATGCAGCAATCAATGTGTCTGGATCTCCGCCGCGTCGACCTGCAATTTCAGCAGGAATTTCTTTACCGGTAACTTCTCGCGCAGCCTTTAAAATTTGTAAGTTAGAAAAGCCAGTCGATGATCCCAAGTTAAAGGCTGTGGATTCATTTCCATTACGCAAATAATTTGCTGCCAAAAGATGTGCATCTGCTAAATCAATTGGATGTACATAATCACGAATATTTGTTCCATCAGGGGTATTATAGTCATTTCCGTAAATTTGTAATTTGTCGCGCTTTCCCATAGCTACTTGAAGTACAATTGGCAACAAATGTGTTTCTGGATTATGGTCTTCTCCAATCGAGCCATCTGGCCAAGCACCTGCAACATTGAAGTATCGCAATGCGACAAATTTAATGCCGTATGCTTCATCTGCCCAGTGCATGATTTTCTCCATCATTAGCTTGCTTTCACCATATGGATTAATTGGATTTTGCGGATCGGTCTCTTCAATCGGCATTTTATCCGGAATTCCATAGGTTGCAGCAGATGAAGAAAAGACCAGTTTGTTAACACCGACTTCTTTCATTACTTCGAGCAATTTAATCAATCCAGCGACATTATTGTCAAAGTACATCAATGGTTTCTTCATGGATTCTGGTACCAATGAGTAAGCACCAAAGTGGATGACAACATCAATATCAGGATTTTCACGGAAAACCGTTCGCATGAAAGTTTGATCAGCTAAATCTCCTTCATAAAATTTAGCTTTTTGATCCACTGCTTGGCGGTGTCCTGTTACTAAATTATCAACTACAACTGGTTCTTCGCCTTTTTCTATGAGCCGTTTAACCATGTGAGAACCAATGTAACCTGCTCCTCCTAAGACCAAAACTGACATTCCCTGATTCCTCCTTTTAGATTTAATTCTTAGTCAACTTTAATACATCCGTGTTTGTATCGATTGCTTGTCCAGCCTGAGGTAAAACATCAACCGCGTTAAAATCCTTCGTGTTAGTAATTGTTACCATTACTGTGTCGTCATAGCCTGCTTTTCGAATTGCAGGATCCCAGAATTCAAGTACTTCTTCGCCTTGTTTTACTCGTTGTCCTTGTTCAACATATGATACAAAACCTGTCCCATTCATATTTACCGTACCAATTCCGACATGAATCAACATAATGATACCGTCATCAGATTCCAAGCCGATAGCATGACGTGTTGGAAAGACTTGTCGTACTACTCCGTCAAATGGTGCATAGACCGCTCCATCAGTTGGTTTCAAAGCAAATCCTTGTCCCATCGAACCAGATGAAAAGGTATTATCATTTACCTGTGTCAATGGAATGTATTCCCCTTTAATTGGTGAAGTTAATTCGTATGTACCGGCAACTGCCTTTTCCCCTGTACCTGCGCTGGTTTCGTTCTTTGTTCCCCAACTCTTTTCAAGTTCTTCAACGATTTCAGCGTGCCGTTTTTCAGTTAATGTAACTTTCTTCCAGAAGAAGAATGTTCCTAATAAAATCAAAACAACTGGCAAAGCAATTACAAATAACTTAAATGTCAAAATATTGTGTGCAGTAATTGTCTTGTAAGTATACCCGCTTGTCATGTGTGACAAAATAGCGATCGGTCCAATGCACCAACCAGCAATCGCACCGCCTAATTTATCAAGCAATGGGCGAACTGATAAGGTTAACGATTCATCACGGTGACCCAATTTCAATTGTCCATATTCAATTGAATCTGTAATTGTCATTAAGATTACTAAGAAAATAACTGCTTGTGGAGCTGCAAATAATTCCATTGCAAGTATAACTAATGCTAAGTTTTGACCAGCAACTGTTAATAGGCCGGCACCGCAAAGCATAATGAAGATACATGCATAGAACACATTTTTCCGGTTAAACTTCTTTGCTAATGCAGGGAAAGCTGAAATTGAGAAGAATCCCAAAATCATGTTGATTGTCCCGATAATTGCAAATTTTGAAGATTGACCTAAAACATATGTAAAGTAGTAAAGTTCTGCAGAGTTAAAGATATTAATTCCAATGCAGTATAAACCATAAGCAACTGCTGTCCACATTAATTGATCATTACCTAATAAAATCTTGAAAACATCTCTTAATTTTGTTTCTTCTTTATTTTTACGTAAATCAGAATCAAGTTCATGTGTTCCTAAGCAAACTACCAAAACTGTAATAATTACGATTATTGCAGTTAAAACTCCAAACATTGACCATCCGCGAAGGTCTCCTGAACCGCCGTTCTTTGTCAATGAGAAGAATAAAATCAATGGCATGATAACCATTCCAACCAAGTTTGCACCAATGTTTGAACCAATCCGGGCAAATGTAGAAATCTTTTCCCGTTCACCTGAGTTAAACGTCAATGAAGACATTTCTGACCAGAAACTTGTATCTTTAAACGAATAGAAAATATCCATTGAAATATACAATACTGAGAAAATTGCCAAGTAAATAAATGGATGTGTCCGGTTTAATCCTCCCATATTAGTAAACAGAACTGCTAACGCAATCGCACTAACAATCCCACCGCCAAAGATCCATGGCTTAAACTTTCCCCAACGAGTCTTTGTCCGGTCAATGGCGTTCCCAATAATTGGATCGATAAACAATTCAACGATCCGCAACAGGGCAATAATATTAGTAATATAAAGAATCATTGCATTGTCGCCTTTACCGAACAGGTGTGAAGTAACAAACATAATGAAGTATGTTGATAACACAGCATAGAACCAGTCATTACCAAACGCACCAATCGAGTAAGAAATCCGGGTAACCCACTTGTTCCCCTTTTCTTTTTGGACATTATCGTTCATAATGAAACCCCTTTCTATAATCCCTACAATTCTTATTGTAACCGTTTTCTAGTAAAATTCAATAGTTTTTTTAGTAAATTTTAACTATTATTTTTACTAATCGAATTTAGTCAAGTATATTTGCAATCCTTGCATGTTTCTTGTCCTCATTTGTCAGATGAATTATTACCTTAGTAGAGGATAAATTGGGATTTTTCAACATTTATCCTGACTATTTTTCAGGGAGGGTGTATTAAATGGATAAAAAAACGAATGTGCAAGCGCCAAAACCGCAGAAATATTTCATGTCTACTTTGGCGTTAACAATGTTGAATGTTGTTATGATTGCCGGATTAGCAAATGATCCGCAGCAAGCATTTTATGGATTATCATCAGTTACGTACTTTATTATTGGTTTTATTCTCTTCTTCATTCCTACTGCACTAGTTTCGGCTGAACTAGCAAGCGGCTGGCCCCAAAGAGGTGGAATTTTCCGCTGGGTCGGTGAAGGAATCGGCAAAGGCTGGGCTTTTACCTGCTTGATTATTCTTTGGTTCCAATCAACCTTTAACCTGGGTGCTGGAATGCCTAACTTTGCCGCAACTATTATGTTCTTTACTCCGCACTACCACGCTGCCATTAACTTTCTGCAGCATCCCCAACATGAATTACTCATCATGTGCGGGTTCATCGCTTTGTTCTGGTTTGTTACATGGCTAGCCGCAAGAGGAACAAAGACGTTTTCAAATATTGCTAAATATGGGGTCATTATCGGTACCTTCATTCCATTAGCTATTATGGTCATCTTAGTTATTGTTTGGCTATGTCAAGGACACACTCCCGCAATGCCAACTCATGCCAAAGATCTCTTGCCGCAATGGAACGGGATGGGCACGTTAGCTTTAGTTGCCGGCGTATTATTCTCATGGGCCGGAATTGATATGAACGCTGCTCATATTAAGGAATTAAAGCATCCGGAAAAACAATATCCGATTTCGATTTTATTTGCCGGAATTCTAGCCTTAATCATCTTCGTTGTCGGAACATTGATTATTGCCACAATTATTCCTGCAAGCAAAATCAACATTTTGGATGCCCTATTTGTTACTTTCCACGACTTGGGGGCAACGATTCATGCTCCATGGTTATATATGCTATTCATTTATGCTAACTTCCTGGTAATGATTGCAATGTGGACTACTAACTTGGCTGGCCCTTCTTTGATGTTAGGACAAGCTGGCCAAAGCGGTTTGTTGCCTAAGTGGTTGCAAAACTATAATAAGCATGGGATGCCATCTAGAATGATGTACTTCCAAGCTATCTGTGTTACTGCGATTGCTTTCATGGTTAAATTATTGCCAAACGTTGAAGGTTTCTTCGTTATGATTACTCAAACAATTACTATTCTTTACTTGTTGTATTACATCATCATGTTTGTGGCCTTTATTCGTTTACGGTATACTCAACAAAATCGGCCGCGGTCATTCAAAGTTCCTGGTGGTAAATTCGGTGCTTGGTTAATCACCATTGTCGGAATTGCTTCATCTGTCTTTGGAATCGCGTTAGCCTTTTATCCGCCTGCACAAGTTAAGAAGGAAGTTGGTTCCGGAACAGTTTACGATGTCACAATTGCTTGTCTTGTTGGAGTTGTATTATTAGTTTCCTTAGGATTATATCAACTTTCAAAGCACCACAATAAAGCTCACAACAACGACTGGGTCAACGATCAAAATAAATTCGCCCCATACACATGGGAATTGGAAGGTTTGGATAAGCCGCAAAAGGTTGAATCCAACGTTCCAACAGACATCATGTCAACTGGTCAAAATCCAATGGGAACCCCAGTTAAGTATCATTTTGATCCAAATGAACACGTCAAATTACCTGCCGACTGGGATTCACCAACCGCCGATTTAACAAAATATGCTAAAGAAATGCGGAAAGATGAGCAGAATGATTAATATTTAGACAAAAAGAGGTTCACTTCAAAATTGAAGTGAACCTCTTTTTTATCTATTTTAAGAAGACTCTGTTACTTCATAGTCCTCTTAAAATTGAGTTCTAACTTTCATATTTCGTCCTTAATCAGGCTTCATATTAGTTGAGTTCCAGCCTAAGTATGCAATGCTTTGAATACGCTATGCTATTCGGCGCACTGCAAAACTTATGCCACGCAAGTTCGAGACGGCTCTCGCATCCTCAGTTGAGTTCCGCAATCTTACATCACGCTTGGTTTAACGCTCTTCACATCCTACCAAATTTTTACTCGTCTATCCGGTTCCAACCACATTCCATCGCCCTCATGGACATCAAATGCTTGGTAAAATTCATCAAAGTTTTGTGGCTGTACATTTCCACGCAATTCCTGTGGTGCATGCACATCAATTGCCAACAACATCTTCTTGTATGCTGGACTGGCCTTCATCCGCCAAACCGTTGCCCAGTTCGTAAAGAAGGCTTTCATATCAGCATCATCATACTGTTTCAAGGCTTCTAAAGCACAACTCATGCCGCCGTTATCTGCGATATTTTCTGAAACAACTAATTTTCCATTTACCTTACCGCCAGCAAATGGAATACCATCAAATTCATCAATCATTTCCTGGGTTAACTTGGCAAAATGTGCTGAATCTTCCTTTGTCCACCAGTTGGTCAAGTTCCCATATTCATCGAAATGTGCCCCATTATTATCGAAAGCATGTGAAATTTCATGTCCCATTACACAGCCAATTCCACCAAAGTTTTGACTATGAGTTTGATGCAAATCATAAAATGGTTTTTCTAAAATTGCAGCAGGGAATGTGATATCGTTGCGTGATGGATCATAGCACGCATTTACCAATTGGGATGGCATATCCCATTCTGAACGATCTACTGGTTGGTGGTATTGTTCAAAATTATCTTGCAAGCACACTTTTTGGATATTTACATAGTTTCCTAATAATGTTCCGCCATCCTTTGCAGGAGTAACCTTTAATTTCGCATAAACGGGCTTGATTTTATCTGGATAACCTACTTTAATTGCGATTTTATCCAATTTCAAGATCGCCTTGGCACGCGTCTGATCGCCTAACCAATCGTTATGTTGCAACCGCCGTTTATAAATGCCAATCATTTCTTTAATCATGCGTGTTGCATCCTTCTTAGCGTCTTCGCCAAAATACTTGCGTCCATAGTAATCTCCAATCACGTATTTGAATGTATCGTCGATTACTTGATATGCAAATTTTGGTTGAGATAAAGTTTCTGCTGTCCCAGCAACTGCCTTATGAAATTGATCTGCAGTATGGCGAATCTCATCACTTAAGTAAGGTGCTAACTGATTGATTGTCTTAGTTAACATCCAGCTCTTCAATTGATTAAATGTTGAATCATTAACTAACTTATCAAATGCTTCGAAGTATTGTGGCTGTGTTACAACTACCTTTTCAGGATGATCATCAACCAATTTTTGAATCATTTGATCAAGTTCAAAACTTTGACTATATGCATGAATTTCCTTCAGTGATTTTGGATTATATTGTTTTGGATAATCTGCTAATTCTTCTGAAGTCATTACATATTGAACTAATGATTGATCAAATGCCAGTGCTTCTTTGGTTATCTGCTTAGCTTCTGTTTTATCATAACCAACCAATTGCAATAACTCTTGTGACATCTTGCTCCAAGTTGCCAACAATTGCGGCGTATCTTTACGTGATTTGTCGTAATAAGTCTTGTCTGGCAAAATCAAATCTGGACCATATAAAAATACCGCATTTTTAGAAGTATCCTTCCAATCAGGTTCGACATCAATTTTAAAAGGTAATGGTAATGCATTAAGAACCCATTGATGCAATTGTTTGCTCAAATCTTCTAATAAATTCAACTTCTGAATCGGCTTAATTACTGCCATCAACGGTGCAACACCTTGTTGTTTTCGACTCTTAAAATCAATTGCCAATGCATGCATCTTCATTGCTTCAGCAAACATTGAGTTCGGAGCGCTGAATTTATCTGCATGATAGTCTTCAAAATCAGCAATCAATTGCTTTTCAACAGCTTCGTCCATATCTTGAAAACTGCCAGCTGCTGGTTTATCTGCAGGAATCTTTGCTTTCTTTAACCAATCATAATTTACATGCATATATAAATTATCCTTGGCACTTGCTTTTTCCCCATCTGAAACTGGTGCTCCACCTAGTACTGCTGCTGTATATTTCATAATAAATGACTCCCTTCTAAGTGGCTAAATGTGAATTATAAAACTACCTCTAATTATATTTTAATCAAATTGCCATTTTTATTCAATCAGCAGAATACCAGTATTAACGCAATGAATACGAGACTCTTAATCAGTTATTAGCTCCGTGTAGCAAGTAATTTTTCGTTTACTTTGCAAACTCAATTGGATCTAAAGCAAAGCGCCAAGTATGTTATCCTTTTACATATAAAAGGTGACAAAGTGAATAGTGAATATACAAGATGTAGTAGAAATGTCAAAAAAAGAATTGGCAAATGATTCAACAGGACATGTTTTTTTTCGTGCTAAAAGTTAGCAGTATCTCTTTATACGAAAAATAATAGTTATACCGAACAAGATATCAAACTATTGTTAATAATAGGATATTTAGTAGTTGGAAAATATAGGTAAAAAAACATGCAAATTTTCTAACTGGCAACCTGCCAGTTAGTTTTTTGTCTTTAGAAAAACGAATATATATAGCACTAAAAACGAAGTTTAAATAAAAAGGAAATAAACGATTTAGAAAAACAGAAATTTAAGATTTCCAAAATTATGGAAGAAATAAAAAAATATGATAAAATATGTTTGTATTCCTAACAAAAAGGATTACATACTATTTAAAGAGGTGTTTTTTATGAAAACTGTGAAAAAGATAGGAACAATAGTGACTACGATATTAGTAACGTGTAGGTTAGGCGGAGCAGTATCAAACGTTCATGCAGATACATACTATGGAAACGGTGTTTATTGTAACAAACACACATGCCATGTTGATTGGGGAAAAGCATGGGGGAACATTGTAAATAATTCATCAGTTAACTGGCTTACTGGTGGACAAGCTGGTTGGAAGAGTTAATGTAGGGGGGATAATTTATGATAAATTGGTTTTCTGGAGGAAAGGAAAGATCTAAAAATACTATTGATTTATTGATTGATTTGCATAAATCTTTTTCTGATTCCGATAGTTACTCAGAAAAAGAAGTATGCGAGCTAATAAGGAAATATATAAGAGAATTAAAAAATCCAAGTTATCCTGTTCCTTATATTCTTAATAATTTTAATTTGGAATTTTCAAAATTGTTAAGAATATATAAAATTAATTTAACTGATTATCAGTCTAATTTATTAAAATGCATAAGAAAAGTATCTAATATTAGATATGGGTTTAATATTTAATTATAAAAAGATATTTTTGGGAGCGAAATTTCGCTCCCTTTTTCGAAGGGAGAAAAATAATGAAAAAATTAATTTTAGAAGTTTTTATGGCGTTAATTCTTTCGGTTATGGGATTTAGTACAGCAAAAGCTGATCCGATTAATATTAACAAGGAAAATGAAGCTATAAATAAGCAATCTGAACCAGACATAACTGCCCAGCAAATAAATCAATACAATCAAAATGTATCAAATACAGTACAAATTAATGGAGTAACTTTTGATTCTGTTCATTCTGGTAAAACTGCTGTTGTGTATGTAGGCTTTGCAGAGTGTCCTCATTGTGAAAAGTTTGTTCCAATTTTGCATAAATTTATAGAAGATACAGGAGTTCCTGTTTATTATTTGAATTTAGATAACTTAGGTCAAATAAATTCGGACTTTATTAATGATATGCAACGTTTTAAAATAAATTCAACACCAACAGTTTTTCTACTGAAACATGGGAAAATCATTCATCACTATGTCGGAGATAACATTACAGAAAATGAATTAATAACTCTTACAAAATATCATTATTAAAAAAGAGGTTGTGACATAAGTCCAGCCTCTATTTCTATATCCGCATAATCGGGTTCCAAAACAAACAGGCATGTCTGTAAATTCAAAAGCCTCCGAATTTTTACTGCGTAATTCGTTCGTTTTTTCCTTACAACATGCCTGCTTAAGTTGTTTTGTCACACCTTCTTTAAAAGTTTTTCTAACAAAAAATTGATAAAATCTAATAATAATCTTTGCTACTTTTTATATAATTTCATTTTTAAAAGAATGGTTCCCATGAAGAAAGTTACTAAAATAATTATGCCCATATAGTTAAATATATTTATTCTTTGAATAATAAATCCACCTACAATTGAATTTATCATCGATATACCATCTGTCGCCATTGTTTGCAAAGCTGTATACTGATGTATTTTATTAGGTACATTTGTTTGCACATTATAAAGTACAAAAAGCTCTAAAACTGATAACGATAATCGAATTAGAAAGATTACTACAATGAAACAATACATTCTATGGATCATTGAAGGAATCGCAAAAAGAACCAATATATTAACAAAAGACCAAGTTAACATACTATTCTTATTAAGGTTATCATTTTTAACAATATTTTTAGAAACAAAGCTCCCTAATAAGTCAGCAACACTCAATATAAAAACAAGTGCTGCATATCCTACACTGACGTTTTTCGATGTATCACTAATATACATAATTCCATAAGCATCAACAAAAGATCTAAATACATTTAACAATGAGAATACTAAAATCATCTTCATTATTCTTCCAAAATGTAATTTTCTAAGTTTAAATGAAATTTCGTTCTCAGCTAAAGTTTTGCTATGATTAATCTTGATTCTAACTGTTTCAATAAGTGAAGCTATTGTAAATAAAATATCTAATCCTAATATAGCCTTATTAGAAATAAATCTATGCAAAATTAAATAAGAAGGGATAACCAATAATCGGCTAATATTAGAAAATGCTTTAAGATGACGATTAAATTTTAAAAGATTCTCTTTACCTTGAACTACATCTAATGTCACTCTTTGAAAAGATAAGTTGCTTCCAATTGCAAAAATCTGCTCTAAAAAGACACATATCAGTGCAATCCATACATTGTTTGTAAGGACAATTCCAATCAAAACAACAACTCTCAATACATCAAACGTAATCAAAGAAATACGGTCATTTAATTTGTTGATTATATTTGCTAGTTTCTTACTAGTTAGGATTCCAGGTATTGTATAAGAAGCAGACAGTACCCCCATCATAACTGGGTTTTTTGACATTGTATAAATAATAACAACAATAACAAAATAATAAAACCAATCTCCGGTGTCATTAAATACTCGTGATGCTAATAGTCTTTTACTCATTTATCTCTCTTTTCTACTAGAAAAAGCGTGTAATCTAGTTCCCTTTTTTCGCCTATCCGCTCTGTTTTCAACACATTAAAACCTGAATTTTCCAACATTAGAACTAATTCTTCTTTTGTATAATAATTCACTCCTGCTCCATATTCCTCTTCTTTTGAATGTTCCAATGTACTAAATGAAGTGTTATCTTTATCCAAAGTGAAATCCTTCTTTATTTTTGTAACTATTGATTAAAATTGTTTTAGAAAAGACTTACGCATAACATCTATTTGTACATCGCAGTACAGCCATCGTGTTGTTATCTTTGATTATCATTTCAACTAATCCTAATACTTTTTCCACGCATTCATACACTCTACGTGTTACGCTTTCGCATTTCCTTTGTATTATTTGTATTAGTCCCTGTCGTATTACTAAAGTCCACCGTCCGCTTACGAGCAACTTATACAGCTTTCTTAACTCGATTAACTTCTAGAAGAAGTTTAGTTTTGCTTCTGTACTAGCTCCAGTCGTAACAAGTGGCGAAGTTCGACCACCATTGCTTTTTACCTTACCAACCAGGTTGATATTACAAGAAATACAATTTATCGTATAAAAAAATAATTTTAAATATAACAAAAGAGACTTATGTCACAGCCTCTCTAAAATTTCAATGTCTTTTAAATAGTACCGAATCTTGCCACTTTTTGCGAGCGATTTTAGATTTCGTGTTAAATTTTCAGGA
>DXFP01000001.1 GCA_019114385.1 Candidatus Ligilactobacillus excrementigallinarum
AATTACAGTTCCTTTAACTTCTGGATCAGGACTTAGAACTGCTGCAGGAAATCCACCTTCATTGATATAGCGATAAAATTCAATATCAGGGTTATCTGTTGATTGTTTAAATAATAAATATTCTTTAAACGATAATGGATAAACAGGGATTTCAACCATTCTTCCTGTGAGGAGAGTTGCTAATTCGCCAGATAAAAGGGAAGCATTCGATCCTGAAATGTATATATCAGCATCTAAGTCAACCCGGAAACTATTAACGGCATCTTGCCATTGATTTACCCGTTGAACTTCATCAAAGAAGAGGTACATTTTCTTTTCCATAACAGCACGTTGCATTACATAGTTATAAAATGGTTCCTTTTCAGTTAATTTCGAATATTTCATTGATTCAAAGTTGATATCAATTATTTGTTCAGGTGCAATGTCACTTTTTAAGAGATCATTTTTTAACATTTGCAACAGAAAAGTCTTACCAGAACGCCGAACACCAGTGATAACTTTAACAAACTCAGTGTCACGGTATTTTCGAAGGCGATTTAAGTAAAGAGGTCGTTCAAACATAATTTTATCTCCTTAATTATAAATACAATTATAATTGTACATCAATTTTGAATAATTATAAACGTAATTATAATTATTCAACAAAGGAGATGATTTATAAGTATAATTATAGAAACATGTTTTGGAGGAGAGATTCCTTTATTTGCTTCAGCTTCTCAATTTTTTATTAATAAGATTAATTTGTAATTCATTCAAGTGTAGAATATTAGCAATCAAATTTTGTTTTTCTTTATCAGGAATTGGTAAGTTAAATCGTTGACTAAAGTCTTTTGAAACATGAGGAATATTAGGCGTTCTAAATTTATGAAGTATTAAATTTTGTTTGGATTTTAGATAATAAAAAACATACTCTGAATTTATATCATCCTTTAATTTAAAAACTTTTAAAGTTGAACCTAATATGCCTGAAAAGCCATAATAAATTTTTCCAGCATTTGAACCATCCCAAAGAACAATAATATCTCGAAAGTCAACGTCCTTTTTACCTGATACTAATTTTGCTTTCCCGCCATTTAATCTTGTTGTATCTAAATACTCAATATTCCCTAAACTAAGTGTATTTTCTTTAGCTATTCCTTTGGTTTCAGAAACAGTAATTGAAGATAACGACATTTGGATTGCATTTTTTTCTTTCGAAAAATTAAACAGATACTGTGACAATCCTTGAGATAATGCTGTTAATAGCTTTCGCTTATTTTCATATAAAAAAGTAAATTTGAGAATTTATTTCATTTGGTGTAAACCAATTTATGTTTCCATTCCAATATTCTGAAAAATCAGTAGAAGGGGTTCCTCCACCAACGACGTCTGCTACTTCATTTAACTGTCGCTGCTCCCAAACAAATTTAAATTTCGTCTTGCCACTTTAGTATGCTTTGAATAGGGGAATGCCATTCGTGATTTTTAGCTTAAAAGTTTCAATACAATCGTTCATTTCACTATCCATTCAAATCAATATTGCTAATATGTGCAAACATATGATATACTTTAATCGTTAAAGCGAACATATATTCTTAATAGGCGAATTGATATGGATAAGAAGAGAACATACATAGCAATTGATTTAAAATCATTTTATGCATCCGTGGAGTGCATTGCACGGGGGCTGGATCCGTTAACTTCAAATTTAGTAGTTGCTGATAAAAGCCGGACTAATAAAACGATTTGTCTGGCAGTTTCTCCAGCATTAAAAAGTTTTGGTGTTCCAGGCAGGCCAAGGTTGTTTCAAGTTGAACAGCGGGTAAAAAATTTCAATCAGAAACGGCAACGTCATTTAGTAGGCCGTAAATTTAAACATTATTCGATTAATCGACGTGAAATCGAACAAAACAAGGCAATGGGATTATCTTATGAAATTGCTCGACCACGTATGAAATATTATGAACAAGTTAGCGCACAAATTTATGGTATATATTTGCGTTATATTGCACCGGAGGATATTCACGTGTATTCAATTGATGAGGTGTTTATTGATGCTACACCATACTTGAAAACCTATAATTGTACTGCTCATGAATTAGCTGAAAAAATGATTAGCGAAGTTTATCATGAAACGGGATTAACTGCAACGGTGGGAATTGGCACTAATTTATATTTAGCTAAAGTTGCTATGGATATTTTGGCTAAGCATATGCAACCTACTAAGCATGGAATTAAAATTGCAAGTCTCAACGGATTAAAGTATCGACAGTTATTGTGGAATCATCAGCCACTAACTGATTTTTGGCGTATTGGGCGTGGCTATCAGAAAAGATTGCAACGTTTGGGTTTACATACGATGGGGGAAATTGCAGCTTGTTCAGAAGGTAAACTTAGTGATCAATATAATGAAGAATTGTTATATCGAGAATTTGGCAAAAATGCAGAAATTTTAATAGATCATGCTTGGGGATATGAACCGTTAACAATTCAAGACATTAAGCAATATCAACCTAGGCAGCATTGTTTATGTGTAGGCCAACTATTGGAAAAGCCTTATCCGTATAATAAAGGACTGATGATAATTAATGAAATGAGTGAAGAATTAGCATTAAAGCTGACTCAAACAAAGCAAAAGGCACGGCGCCTAGGTATCAGCATTCACTACGATGAACAAACTTTATCAATTTTACCAGAAGTAGATGAACTTGAATTAGATAGATTTGGAAGAACACGCCCTAAATCAGTTCGTAATACTGCTAAATTACCATATGCAACGAATTCCATCACGTTGATTAAACAAACCTTGCAGCAACTATTCAATGACTGTGTTAATTCAGCATATTTACTGCGCCGGATAACATTAACGGCTGAAGATATTTTATCAAATGAAATGGCAGAAAATTATTTAGAATATGAACAAACTAATTTATTTGAAAAATCACATATTGATTTTGATGAATCACGAGAAATTAAGCGACAAGATACGGTTTTAAAAATTAAAGAGCGGTTTGGCAATAATGCAGTTTTTAGAGCGGTTGACCTTGAAGAAGGAGCAATGACATTAAGACGTAATCAACAAATTGGTGGACATCTTGCGTAGATTGAAGGGATTTTTATGAGTTATCGATATCAAAAATTAATTAAGATTCCATATCATACTTCGACAGCCCATCCGCGAATGCCGTTAATGGAACGAGCAGCAATTTTTTTGCCATTCGCAGCGTTGAGTGGTTTTGATGATGAAGTAGCAGAAGTGCGTCAAAAACATCTTCAATCATATGAAGTACCAGATGATTTACGACAGGAATAAAAAAGAGATTGGACAACTATGTCACAATCTCCAGTAGTAAATTTCATCTTGAACTAATGATTAGCTTCTTGTTGTTCTAATATTTGTTTATATAGTGCTTTTCCTTTTTTCGTAAGAATTACAGAAGCAGCGAGAAAATTGGCATTTGGAATTTCTTTTAATAATCCCTTAGCAACTAATGGAAAATAGTTATGACCATCTTCCATAAAGACTTCATCTTCAATTTTACTATTGGCAACTTCCATAAACAACTTTAATTCTTCTGGTGTAAGATTATCAATCATAATCAATTACTCCCTTCCTGAATATTAAGCTTCCCTACACCTATATTATACCGCAAAGCAATGAGGGATGAGGGTTAATTAAGATTATTTTCTTTGCATGAAAGTCGAATATATCGATTTCACTTTTATGCTAGCATACAAAAATTTGAATGTGAACTAAAAGGCATTAAATCACGGTTTTAATACCGCACTATTATTGATATAATAGAAACTAGACATTAATGAACGAAAGTAGGGTAAGCATATGAATTTGGAAGAAATGAAAGACCGCCAACGTCATATTCGTAATTTTTCAATTGTAGCGCATATTGACCATGGCAAGTCAACTTTAGCTGACCGAATTCTAGAAATGACGGATACTGTTTCAAAACGTGAAATGCAAGATCAACTCTTGGATTCAATGGATTTGGAACGGGAACGCGGCATCACAATTAAATTAAATGCGGTTGAATTGCATTACAAAGCTAAAGATGGCGAAACTTATATTTTTCACTTGATTGACACTCCAGGACATGTGGATTTTTCATATGAAGTATCACGTTCATTGGCTGCTTGTGAAGGAGCCGTATTAGTGGTGGATGCTGCACAAGGAGTAGAAGCCCAAACTTTAGCTAATGTTTATTTAGCTTTAGATGATGATTTGGAAATTGTGCCAGTTATCAATAAGATTGATTTACCATCGGCCCAACCAGAAAAAGTTAAGCAAGAAATTGAAGATGTAATTGGTTTGGATGCTTCTGATGCGGCATTGACTTCTGCTAAAACTGGTTTAGGTGTGGATGAAGTGTTGGAAAAAATTGTACATGATATTCCTGCTCCAGATGGTGATATTGAAGCTCCATTGAAAGCTTTGATTTTTGATTCTGTTTACGATGATTATCGGGGAGTCGTGCTTAGCATTCGAGTAAAAGAAGGAATGGTTAAGCCTGGCGATAAGATTCGGTTAATGAACAGTGGAGCAGAATATGAAGTTACCGAAGTAGGTGTTAACTCACCTAAACCATTGAAACGGGACTACTTAATGGCTGGTGATGTAGGATATTTAACAGCATCAATCAAAGATATTCAAGATACGCGTGTTGGTGATACAGTTACTAATGCTGACCATCCAACAGACAAGCCATTATCTGGTTACCGTGAAATGAATCCAATGGTTTATTCAGGACTATATCCAACAGATAATGCCAAATATGACGATTTGCGTGAAGCATTAGAAAAATTAAAATTAAACGATGCGGCGTTGGAATTTGAACCTGAAACTTCCCAAGCTTTAGGTTTTGGTTTCCGGTGTGGTTTCCTCGGCTTATTACACATGGATGTTATCCAAGAACGACTGGAACGTGAATTTAATATGGATTTGATCACGACGGCTCCATCTGTAACATACGATGTAGAACTGACAGATGGCTCACATAAAAAAGTTACTAATCCGTCTGAAATGCCAGAAACCTCGAGTATCAAACAGATTTACGAACCCTTTGTTCGTGCTGAAATCATGGTACCAAATGACTACGTTGGGGCGGTAATGGAATTGTGTCAACGAAAACGAGGTCAATTTGTCACAATGGATTATCTAGATGACACACGAGTAAATGTAATTTATAAGATGCCGTTATCAGAAATTATTTTTGATTTCTTTGATAAATTGAAATCAAGTACACGCGGTTATGCATCTCTAGATTACGAAATTGACGGAGAACAACCAAGTGATTTAGTTAAGATCGATATCTTGTTAAATGGTGATAAGATTGATGCCTTAAGTTTTATTTCGCATCGTGAATTCTCAGAAAAACGGGCGCGGGTAATTGTTGAAAAATTGAAGAAGATTATTCCACGGCAAAACTTTGAAGTGCCAATTCAAGCTGCAATTGGTGCGAAGATTATTGCACGGGCAACAATTAAAGCCTACCGGAAAGATGTTACTGCACGAATTCATACAGGGGATCCTGACCGGCGTGCTAAGCTGCTTGAAAAGCAAAAACGTGGTAAGAAACGGATGAAAGCAATTGGTAAGGTTGAAGTTCCTCAGCAAGCTTTCATGGCAGTATTAAAGACGGATGATGAGATTGATGAAAAAAAATAATCAAGTTAAAAATGCTCAAATCGGCTTATTGATTGGGATTGTAATTCAAGTTATTTTATGTTTTCAGAACTTAAATATTTTTGGCTGGTTTGCATTGGCCATGAGTGCTTATCTGATTTTCGGGTTATTTAAATTGAAAAAGGATAAGCAATATTGGATTCGGATGCAACGAATTGTAACCATCATCGTTATTATTGAAGTACTGGTCAGTTTACCATTACTATATATTTTTCAAAATATAATTAAATAATAAAACCGCATGATGATTAAATAGGATTTTCATCATGCGGTATTTGTTTAGTCTTCGTTATCGTTAGGTAAACTTTCTAAAATTAAAGTTGCAGTTTCTTCAATTGATTTATGAGCAACATTGATTACTAAGCAACCGATTTTTTGATAAAGCTTATTGGCTGAATCAAGTTCGCTCTCAATGTTTCCGAGATTTGAATATTGAGTATCAGGATTCAAACCATAAGCAATCATCCGTTGTTTGCGAATGTCATTTAAAATTTCAGGATCATTTGTTAAACCAAAGATTTTGTTCTTATCAATTTCAAAAATTTCTTTTGGAATTTGTACATGGGGAACAAGCGGTAAATTAGCAACTTTATATCCTAAGTTAGCAAGGTAAAGCGATAATGGCGTCTTTGAAGTTCGAGAAACTCCAAGAAGGACAATATCTGCTTTTAAAAAGCCGGATGGATCTTTACCGTCATCATAAGTTACGGCAAATTCAATTGCTTCAATACGTTTGAAGTAATTTTTATCAGTTTCATGGTTGATACCAGGTTTACGTAAAGGTTCTTCATTTGTCTGAGCTTGTAATTCAGTTAATAAATTACCAACGCCGTCGTAATGATGTAATGCGTGTTCTTGACAAAAACTGTTGGTATAATCAGTTAGTTCTTTTTTTATGAAAGTGTGAATTACAAAGGCATGTTCGCGATTAGCACGACTTAACGTTCCTTTTAAAATTGACAAGGTTGTGATGAAAGGAAAACGTTTGATATTAAATTTTGTTTTTGGAAATTGGACCGTAACTGCTTGAGCCAGAGACATTGCAGTTGCGCCAATTGAGTCAGACATTACGTAAATTGTTACATTTTGAGTCATAAATATTTCTCCTTAGAAAGCGTTTTATTTACTTATATTATAAAGTAAAATGAATCTTACTGTCTAGGTGCAACTTAAAATCATAAACCATAGTTATGTTATAATTTGGATATTAGTAAGTGAACGGAAAGGAATTATTATGGGAGTACAATTCGTGTTAGGAGAAGCATCTAAGGATCATAAAAAAGAGATGCTTAATCAATTAAAAGACTGGCAGAAACAAGATCCAACTGCACAATTTTTCTATTTAGTACCTGAACATATTAAGTTTGAATCAGAAGTTAATGTATTATCGACATTGCAAGCGGCGACAGGTTCAGATGAACTATTTGCAACTGCCAATGTTCAAGTGTTTTCATTTACGCGTTTAGCGTGGTATTTCTTACGGAATTCAGCTGTTTTGAATCGCCAAAATTTAAGTCAAACAGGATTAACGATGCTGATTACGCATTTGCTGAATCAGGTGAACCAAGATGAGTTGGTGATTTTTAGCGAAGAACAAAATCAACCAGGCTTTGCAGAAAAGTTAGCTAATCAATTGCTAGAATTACGAATGAGCGGTTATGAAGTAGCGGATTTGCAAAAATTACAAGCTGCAGCAGCTAAAAAACATCAGGCAAATTTAGCGGATAAATTAGCTGATTTAGCGACGATTTACCAGCGCTTTTTAGATTATCAAGTTGGTGATCAAAATTTATTGGATGCTTATTTGGATCCGGTAAAATTATTACAATTACTTGAAAATTATCTTCAACAAGCTGATTTATCGAATTGTTACTTCATGATTAGTGGATTTGATGAATTTAATGCTACTGAATTAAAAATTATCACAACTTTAATGCAACAGGCCAATCAAGTGATGATTAGTTTGCCATTATCAGATTATGCTTCAAAGCAAATTCCGCAAACTAATGATTTATTCTATCGGCCAAGCAAGTTATATCATCAATTACGAAAATTAGCTCATGGACAGACAGTAAGTGTAATTTGGCCTAAGCATGAGCGGGTAAGCTCAAGCTTGATTCAATTAGAAAATTATTGGATGAGTGCGCATGATGCTGCATTTAATGCAGAGTATGATTTAAAAGCGGAACAAAAAGATAATATTACAATTACTCAAACAGTTGATCGAATTAGTGAAGTCAAATGGGTAGCTGCTAAAATTCGGCGAATGGTAGCTGAAAGTCAGCAAACTGATCACCCATATCAATACAGTGATTTTTTGGTGATGACGCCTAATCCGGAAAAATATCAAAACTTAATTGAACCGATTTTTAATCAATTTAATTTGCCATTATTTACGGATTTGACTCAAAGTATGACTGCGCATCCTTTGGTTGAATTTTTATTGTCAATTTTTGATGTACAACGGCATGGATTTAATTATCAATCAATCATGCGCTTCTTAAAGACCGAATTATTTGTTCCTGAACAAATTATTGCAGGAAAGACTTTAACGCAAATGAAGGAGCGAGAAGCAGAGTGGGTGAAAAATCATCCAGGAAGCACTTGGAGTTTTGACAAAGATGCAACTGAATTACGCGTCCGACAAACCGCAACGTTTCGGAATACATTAGATGTGGTTGAAAATTATTTATTAGAAAAGGGAATTCATACATTATCTCAATGGAAAACAGAATGGATTGTGACCCCATTAGGCTTGAAACAGGGCGAAACAGAAGCTCAATTGCATGAGCGTGAACGGCAATTAACGATTAATCGCAATGCAAATGAACTGCGAAAGCAAGTGGTTAAGCTCTTTGAAGATTATCAACAAAGGATGCAAAATGTTAAAACTGGACGTGATTTTGCTACAGTCCTATTTCAATTTATGGAAGATGCTCATGTGGCTGAAACGTTATCAAGTTGGCAAAAAGCAGCAATTAATATTCAGCAAGAACAACATACAGAAACGGAAGCAACGTTGCATGGAACGGCGATTGATGCAAGCAGACCGCAACAAGTGTGGGATGTCTTTTGCAACTTAATGGATGAATATGTATTTGCATTAGGTGATGAAGAATTTGATGCTCAATTATTTGTAACGATTTTCCAAAATGGATTTGAAAGTGCTAATTACAAGCGAGTACCATCTACGTTAGATCAAATTATTTTTTCTAAAACAAGTGTCTTGCAAATGCAGAATCGGAAAGTATCCTTTATCATTGGAGCAACCGACGATGTGATGCCCGCCAGATTGGATGAAAATAAACTTTTGTCAGAAGATGACCGCGATATATTAAATTCGATGAAAACTGCAGCAAAAATTGCGGATGATAAGTTTTTGCCGGAAACATGTGAATTAAAGATGGCAGAAGAACCATTTACAAACTATTTAGCATTTATGAGTTGCAGTGAAAGTTTGCATTTTGTATATCCAGTAAATGATGTTGATGGGTCTGAATTACAAATTTCTCCATATGTGCAAGAAATAAAAGATGCTTTTAATTTACCAATTCACAAAGTGGCTTTGACTGCTCCTAATTTGGGACCAGAAATCCTAGATTATGTTGGCAATGCAACCACTACAACTAGTGAATTATTGAATTTAAGTCGGAAATTGAAACATGATCATGAGAAATTATCTTTAGAATGGACTGCCATTTTTAACTATATTAAGAGTAAACATCGTTCACGGATTATAAAAATTTTTAATAGTCTGAATTATCAAAATGAAGTTTTACCAGCGCAACAAGCTGATGAAGAGGGACATAAGAAATTAGATGAGCAGTTGGTTGCGGAACTTTATGGACAACAAATAAATGGTTCGATTTCTCGTTTAGAAACATTTTATCAAAATCCATATGAATATTTCTTGAAATATGGATTGAAATTGAAGAAACGGACATTATATGAACCTACAAGTGCAAATGTCGGCGATTATTTCCATGATGTAGTGGCATTGCTGATTGATGAATTACAAGCACGCAATTTGACATTATCGACATTAAGTTCAGATGAATTCGATGACGTATTAAGTCAGGTATTTATTAAAGTTAATGCCTTGCCTGAATTTGAAGTATTTAACCAAACTGCACGAAATCGCTACTTACAAGGACGATTACAGCAATCAGCACAAAAAGTTTCACGAGCAATTTACCGGCAGCATCATCAACGAAAAATTTTTTCACTTAAATCTGAAGCAACGTTTGGCTTTGGTAACGATGCGGTTTTGGAAGGTAAAAAATTCTACGCTTTGAATCATCCGCAAGATAAATTACTTTTGCAGGGACGCTTAGACCGAATTGATTTAGTTGAAGATGCTCAAAATAAACTGTATTACAACGTTGCAGATTATAAGTCAGGGCAAATTGAAACAAAATTAGATAAATTCCTGATTAAATCATTGAATGGGATTTCGTTACAGCTGCTCACATACCTAGCAGTGTTACGTGATAACCAAGAAGCAATGCTGCAAATGTTGAATACTAATAAATCATTAACTCAGCAATTGAAAGATGCCAAGAAAAATCCAATTGATTTAGGAAGTGCAGTTTATTTCCATCTAGGAACACCACAATACAAGCAGGAAAAGTATAAAGCAGCGGATCAAAAGACCGCCCAAGCAATGTCCGATAAAGAATTTATTTATGATGGAATTTTCAGATTTGATCAGCAAGACAAAGATGGATTGGATTATATCAAGGCGTTAGGAACGGTTTATGATCAAGGTAACGAATTTGAAAACCTGAATAATTATAAATTGAATCTAACGAAGAAAGGAATTTTGAGTGCTGCAAGTAAAAATAAAGTGTACAATGCTGAACAATTTAATCAATTGTTAAATATGGATTTACTTAAAATTAGTCAGGCGACAGATGCGATCTTTGCAGGAATTATTGATTTAACACCATTTAAGCTGGGTAATTTAACTGGATTAGATTATTCCGATTACTTGCCAATTATGACTTTTGATACTCTGATCGGTAATCAATATAATGATTTAACTGGCATGGTATCTCAAAAAAAAGAAGATTTGTGGAATCAAATTGAGCAAGCAAGCAAACGTTGGAAAGCAATTAGAAATCAAGTAGAAGGAAAGGAGGATTAAGATGGCTGAATTTAAAGATTATGCGACTCCTAATCAGTTAAAAGCTGTAGAAAATCGTGGACATGATATTTTAGTTTCTGCATCAGCTGGTTCTGGAAAGACTAAGGTTTTGGTTGAAAGAATTAAAGATGAAATAATTAATGAGAATGCAACGATTTCCCGAATGCTGATTATGACATTTACGAATGCGGCTGCCAAAGAAATGAAGGATCGGCTGACGAAAGTTTTACAAGCCGAATTAAATAAACAAATGACATCTGCAAATAAAAATCCACAAAAGATTAGTCATTTGCAACGTCAATTGACGGCCATTAATGTTGCAGATATTAGTACAATTGACTCGTTTTGCTTAAAATTTTTGAAGAAATATTACTATGCAATTAAACTTGATCCGAATTTTAGAGTGTTAGCTGACGATACTGAACGTGATGTATTACGAGAAGATGTTTGGCAAAAAGTCCGTGAAGATTTTTATCAAGCATATGAAGACTTGTTAAATAAATCTGAATTAAATGCAGCACAGCAAAAACGTGCAACGCAGTATCGCGACTTATTACAATTATTTACTGCAGATCGTCGCGATGACGATTTAACAGAGGTAGTGTACAAGTTAAATGATTTTGCGAGTGCGAATGAAAATCCTGAAGAATGGTTGGCGCAAGCACCTCAGAATTACGATTTTGAAACTGAGACATTTACACAAACAAAAATTTATCAGCAAGTCTTAAAGAAGAGTATCTTAAATCAATTACAAAGTGCATTGGAAAGTTTTCAAACATTTTGGAATGACTTTATAAATGAGCAAGTGCCATTAATGCAAGAATATTATTCTGAAAAAGAAAAGAAAGTTGAAAAGTTAATGGCAAAAGTGGACGCTGATGAAATTCAAGCTAATCAGCAAATTTCAACTTTACAGACTTTAATTGAACAAATTCAAGCTGATCAAATTTCATGGGATGACTTGCGCAAAGAGATTACTGAACTGTTTGAAGGAAAGGCCAAAAGATATGCCAAGAAAACTGATTTTCCAGATGATGAGGCAGTGATTGAACGCTTTGACCAGATGAAACAGCAGCGAGCGACTGCTCAAAAAATCATCACAGATCTTCAAACATCATACTTTATATATAATGATCAGCAATTAAAAGTGATTTTGAAGCGGGCAAAAGGTGTAGTTGAATTATTAGTAGAACTGGTGCAAAAATTCAGAGATGAATACCTTCAAACCAAACTAAATCGGCATGCTCTTGAGTTTAGTGACTTAGAATACTTTACGCTGAAAATTTTGCGAGGAAATACAGAAACACAACAAAAGATTCGGGAAGAATTGAAGACACATTATACCGAGATCATGTTGGATGAATACCAAGATACGAATGGTGTTCAAGAAGCAATCGTGCAAGCAATTGCTAATCATAATGTATTTATGGTAGGAGATGTGAAGCAATCAATTTATCGCTTCCGCCAAGCTGATCCGGGATTGTTTATGCGAAAATATCGGCAGTTTAAGACCAGTGAAATGTCAACTGATTTAACAAATGGTGAATTAATTGTATTGCAAGAAAATTTCCGTTCAATTCGTAATATTGCAGATTTAACGAATTTAATTTTTATGCAAATTATGGATCAAAATTTAGGTGAAATTGATTATGATCAACAAGCCTTCTTGAAAGCTGAAAATCCGGCTTATAAAACTGGTTTTGAGGATATTTCAGCAGATACGTTGATTTATTTATCAGATCATCCAGATGATAGTGAAGTCGCCTTTCAACTAGATAGTAAGACTCAGGGACAATTTGTAATGATTGCAAATAAAATTAAACAGATGATGGATGATGGCGTTGAAATCTTTGATCGTGAATTAGGTCAAAAAAGAAAATTGAAATTCTCAGACATTGCGATATTATCTTCATCACATCAAGATAGTTTGCTAGTAAATGCCGAATTTAAGCGCTTGGGAATCCAGACCGACGTGGATGAAACGAATAATTATTTTAAGACTACGGAGATTCAAATTATGATTTCGTTATTGAAAATCATTGATAATCCGCATCAAGATATTCCATTGGTTGCAGTATTACGTTCGCCAATGTATAACTTTGATGAAAATGAGTTGGCATATATTCGAATCAATCACCAACATGGAGACTTTTTCAGTGCATTGACTGATTTTCAAGGAAAATATCAAACTAATCCAGATGCATTGAAGCCGTACAATCAGGAAAAAATTACTGCAATTTATGAAAAAGTAACGCAATTTACCAATGATTTGACAACTTTTAGAGTACAGGGAAAACGAAGTAATATTGCAACTTTAATTTGGAATATTTATACTACAACTGGCTTTTTAGATTTTGTAGGCGGGATGCCAGGCGGTGCTCAACGACAAGCTAACCTGCACGCTTTATATGAACGAGCAACTGCTTATGAAAAGACGAGTTTTAAGGGACTATTCCAATTTATTCGGTTTATTGAACGACTTGATCAGCAGCAAAAAGATTTGCCTGAAATGAAATTGCAAACAGATAATGATGCAGTTAAATTTATGACAATTCATAAAAGTAAGGGATTGGAATTTCCAGTTGTATTTGTAACTGATTTAAGTAAAAAATTCAATTTGCAGGATATGAATAAAAAATATATCTTAGATGATCAGTTGGGAATCGGAATTGAAATGATTGAATCTTCCAAAGAGACATTAAAACGAGATGCAAATGTTGAGATTCGTGAAGACGAAGCAGTGGAAATTCGTGAAACTACACCAATCAGTTTAGCGATTAAAGATCAAATTAAGCGGAAGTCTCTAGCAGAAGAAATGCGTAAACTTTATGTTGCGTTAACGCGTGCAGAACAGAAGATATTCTTAGTAGGCTCATATTCGAGTGTTGATAAATGGGCACAGGCATGGAATGCAGCTAAGCAAAATTCTTCACTTGTGATTGCAGAAAACCATCGACTTGACCGGACAAACTTTATGGATTGGATTGGACAAGCATTGAGTCGCCAACCAGGATTTTTGGATCATACTAAAGTGTATGATTATGATAATCAAAAGCGGCAGATAATTGAACAAAGCATCAGTGCAGTTTATGATCAAATCGATAAATACTTTACAGTGAAGAGTACTCCAACAGAAATTAAAGATAATCAGTTGAATTATCGGATTGAACTTTGGACAAGTAAAGCAGTAGGAATGCAACGTGAAAAAGAAGATGTTGAAACACAGTCCGTAGCTGAAACGATTGAAAGTGATGAAATTAGTCAAACGTTGAATACGGATGCCAAAACTATCTTAGATTTTGTATATCCTAATCAATCTTTGACCAAAGAGCCAGCATATCAAGCAGTAACGGATATTAAACGGTTATTTGATGATCCGGATAATGATAATATGACGACATTAGATGCTAATCATTTGAAAGAAAAGCAAATGACAATCTCAAGTTTTGCGTTTAATAAACCTGAATTTTTAACAACGACAGTTGCGGTTTCGCCAGCTGAAATTGGAACGGCAACACACTTGCTTTTTCAAAAGATCGATTTAAATAAAGCAGTTTCAATTGAAAATATTCAAGCTAAATTAAATGAATTGGTTTTAGAAGGTTCAATTTCAAAAGCAGTTGCTAAGCAAATTGACTTAGTAGGAGTTGCTGCATTTTATCAAACCGATTTAGGAAAAATTGTGTTGGCAAATGCCGAAAATGTCAAACGTGAAGCACCTTTTTCCTTATTATTACCGGCTTCAATGCTTGCTGAAAGTTCAGAAGAAAATCAGGATAAAAAAGTGCTTGTTCACGGAATTATTGATGGATATGTTGTAGATGAAACCACAGGCGAAGTTTATTTATTTGACTACAAAACAGATAAAACTTCCTTGAAGCAAATTAAGCAAAGTTACCAGGGACAGTTGAACTTATATGCTGCTGCTTTGAAACAAATTACCGGAAAAGAAATTCAGCACAGTTATTTATATGCAGTAAAACATCAAAAACTAATTGATTGTTCTAAAGATTAAATTTGACTTAATATTTTTAGCAAAAACCCGAAATTTTATCTTGATGAAATTATCACAATTATTGTATAATGAAAGCGAACTGTTAAGATGAAGTACGGATGTACGGATTTAGACGGTTACTTTAAAGCTCGGAGGGAGGGAAACAACATGTCAAAAACAGTCGTTCGTAAAAACGAATCTCTTGATGACGCTCTTCGTCGCTTCAAACGTTCCGTTTCAAAAACAGGTACTTTGCAAGAATATCGCAAACGTGAATTCTACGAAAAGCCAAGTGTAAAACGTAAAAAGAAGTCAGAAGCTGCACGTAAGCGTAAAAACAAGCGTCGTTTCTAATTTTTAAGCTTGGTTAGCTCTAAGGAGGCAATTGTGATGAGTTTAGTTGATTCATTACAAAAAGACATGATTGCTGCCATGAAAGCAAAGGATAAGGATAAATTAGGTACTATTCGGATGCTTAAAGCAGCATTAGCTAACGAAAAAATTAATGCTGGTCATGACTTATCTCCAGAAGAAGAGATTTCCGTTTTATCCCGTGAGTTGAAACAACGTAAAGATTCACTTGAAGAATTCAAGAATGCTGGTCGTGAAGATTCAGTAGAGAAGATTGAAAAGGAAATCGAAGTTGTTCAAAGTTACTTACCAAAACAATTAAGCGAAGATGAAGTAAAGGACATTGTTCAAGAAACAATTAATGAAGTCGGTGCAACATCTAAAGCTGATTTTGGTAAAGTAATGGGTGCAGTAATGCCAAAACTTAAGGGTAAAGCAGACGGTAAGTTGGTTAACGAAACCGTAAAGTCATTACTTGGCTAAAGAGGGAGAGACTGGAGTATTAAGTCCAGTCTCTTTTTGTGTTTGCAAAATCAAGTTTCACTACAAACGGGTATATCTGTAAGTGCAAAAAACTCTGAATTATTATTTTGTAATTCATTTAAAGTTTTCCGTACAGTATATCTGTTTTTTTGCGGTTTATCAAATCTTTTTTCATGCAATAATTTTTCGGCAATTCAATGATAATAATTGAATGCATCAATTAAATTTGCTAAAATAATTTTAGTTTATAAAGGAAATGGGGCATTTATTATGGAACAAATCGAACGTGCTTGTACATCAATGCTTGTAGGTAAAGATGCAAGTGCTGATGGTTCAGTAATGATCGCTCGTAATGACGATACATTCTTGCCATTAACACCTCAACGTTTTTACATGCATCCAGCATGGAAAGGTGAAAAAGGCAAAAAAATTAAATCATGGTTAAATGGTTTTGAAATGGAATTGCCTGAAAATGGTTATCGTTATAACGCTGTACCAAACGTTGATTATAAGAATCATGGATACTATGAAGAAAGTGGTATTAATGAAAAGAACGTTGCAATGTCAGCAACAGAATCAACTTATGGTAATGAACGTGCATTAGCTTTTGACCCACTTGTAAAAGATGGATTAGATGAAGACTGTATCGTTAACGTAACCTTGCCATTTATTGACTCAGCACGCCAAGCTGTTCAATTCTTAGGTAAACTGATCACAAAATATGGTTCACCAGCTGGTAACTCTGTTTTATTTGCTGATAAGAATGAAGCATGGTACATGGAAATTGTTACAGGTCACTTATGGTTAGCTCAACGAATTCCAGATGATGCCTACGCAGTAGTTGCAAATGAAGTTGCAATTCAACAAGTTGACTTTAATGATACTGAAAACTTCCAATGGGCTGATGGAATTCAAGAATTTGTTGAAGAACACCACTTAAACCCAGATAAAGAAGGGTGGAACTTCCGTCACATTTTCGGTACTTTTGATGAAAAAGATCGCCACTACAACACACCACGTGTATGGTATGGTCACCATTTATTTAACCCAGAAATTGAAGAAGATCCAGAATCAGGCGAATTACCATTTATTATGCGGACAAGTCATAAGTTTACACCTGATGATATCGAACAATATTTAGGATCACACTATAATGAAACACCATTTGATCCATACAGCAAGGATTCAACAGATGCAGATAAGTATCGTTATCGTCCAATTGGTTTAAACCGGACTCAAAACTCACATGTTCTTCAATTACGGAATGATGTTCCAGAAGAACAACAAGCAGTAATGTGGTTATGTATTGGTTTCCCAGAATTTTCACCATATATTCCATTCTATACAAATGCTAACGATACGGATCCAAGTTTCTCAGAAACACCAATGGAAATGGATGTTGATTCAGATTCTGCATATTGGATGTATCGTCATATGTCAATGCTGGTTGAAAGCCACTACAGCAAATTTGTTCAAGATAACCGCGATTACTTGAAAGAATGTCGTCGAATCCAACGGCGGATGCTTTGGCAATTTGACCAGGAAGCAGCTAAGTTACATGGCGAAGAATTAACTGAATTCTTGACTCAAAAGAACTATGAAATGGTTGCTAAGATGAAAGAAATGACAAAAGACCATATGAATAAGTTGATTATGAAGGGAATTGAACTTTCAAAACTGACATTCAATATGGATAAGAACTTATAATATAAAAGCGATAAGCGCTGAGATTTAAGCGTTTATCGCTTTTTTGTATGTTATTTTAATGCTTTAAAAGAGAATGCCAATAATCATAATCTTTTGAAGTAATTTTGCGGATTAATTTAGCAGGATTACCACCAACAATTGAATTTGCAGGTACATCTTTGGTTACTACAGCACCGGCAGCAATAATGGAATTTTCTTTAATTGTAATTCCGGGTAAAATTGTTGCGTTTCCTCCAATCCACACGTTGTCCTCAATGACAATTGGCTTAGCGTATTCCAATCCGGCATTACGTATTTCAGCATCAATTGGATGAGTTGCGGTAAATAGATTTACACGCGGTCCTAACATCACATTATTTCCAATTGAAACTTTAGCGTAATCTAGGATTATACAATCATAGTTCGCATAAAATGAATCGCCTAATTCAATATTCATACCATAATCACATCGAAAATTAGGCTCAATTGTACAATTTTTACCGATTTTACCTAACCATTGTTTGAGAATGTGTATTTTTTCTGGCTGATTAAGTGTAAAGTCATTGAATTCTTGCATGAATTTATGCGAGCGATTTCGCATTTCAATAAGTTGCTGATTATCAGTGTGATACAATTCTCCCGTTAGCATTTTTTGCAATTCTGATAACATAATCATCACTCCAAACTTCCTATTAGTTTAATATTACTTAATTATTATCTTAAGGTAAATTCAAAAAAATTAATAAAATTTATTGAAGATTATAAATTTTAATTATTTGTTAAAAAGGTATGTATCAATAACATAATGCAACCAGATGCTATAGAATTAAGTTGACGAGTATTTTTCTTTGGTTGGGAAAGGAGAAAAATACGATGAAAAAAATATCGAAGCTGTTTCTAGGTTTTGCAGCTCTCGTATTTTTAATTTTTCAAAGTCAAGGGGTAATTAGTGCTAAACAAATTACAGTTAATGGATTGAATGCTAGTGATGCCAAGATTTATGACGGAAATGGGCAAGAAGTCGAACCTGGATCAGTTGCTGGTACTCAATATGATATAAAGTATAACTGGTCGATTCCAGATAATGAGAATGTTTCAGCTGGCGATACGGCAACTGTTACTTTGCCAAAAGGTTTTGTTGCTTCATCAACGGTAACAGGAAATATTAAATTATCAAATGGAACAGTCGTTGGTACAATTACAATTCAAAAAGGTTCAAATCAAGGGACAATTACTTTTAATAACCAATTGTATAATACGTATGGTAAACACGGAGAATTAACGATTTCTGCTACAAAGAAGAGTAATTCATCAGGTGATTCTTCAGGCGCAGCACCAACTTGGATGATCAATAAAGCTGGATGGCTAGATCAAGGGGCAATGCAAGATGGCGCACCAACTAAGATCTATTGGGATGTTGTTGTAAATCCCGCTGGAAAAAATTTAAAGAATGTAGTCGTAACTGATACAATCGGTGAAGGTCAAGAATACATTGATGGTAGTGCTCAATTTTACAATGTAAAATATAGTTCTACTGGAGAATCAAAACGGATTAATGCCTTAAATAATGTTAAAGTTACTACGAAGGGCAATCAGGTAACTTTTGATTTGGGCGATATTACAGAACCAGTTGAAATTGAATATGAAACTTCAATTACTAGTTTAAATCCTGATAGTGCTAATATCTGGCAAAATACTGCTCGGATTGACGCAACAGGGATTACAGGAAAAGATAAAGACTACGCAACTGTTTCGTGGGGCGCAGGTGGTACTGCCCAAGAATATCAAGGCAAAATTAATATTACCAAAGTAGATTATTCAAATCCAAGTACTGCATTACCAGGTGCTGTATTTGAATTAAGAGATGCAAATGGTGTAATTGTAAGAAGTGATGTAGTTACAGGAAAAGATGGAAAGATTACAATTGATAACCTACCAGATGGAACTTATCAATTGATTGAAACTCAAGCACCTGCTGGCTATAAGAAAGATTCAAAGCCAATTGAAGTAACTTTGGATAAGAACGATAAGCATGATGTGAACCAAACAATCGTTAATAAACCAATTGTTAGCTCTTCATCAAGTTCAAGCAGCTTAATTAAAAGTAGTAGCTCAAGTTCAGTGAAATCATTAAGTTCAAGCAAGAGCAGTTTAAGTTTGGTAAGTTCATCAAGTTCAAGCCAAAGCAGTTTAAGCCTGGCAAGTTCAAGTAAAAATAATAATTCAAGTTTGGCAAGTTCATCAAGCTCAGTAATAATACCAAGTTCGAGTCAAAGCAGCAGTTCAAGTTCAGTTGTTGTACCAATCTTAAGCAGTTCAACTACCACAACTTCAATTAAACCTGAATCATCAAGTGCGAACTTAAGCAATAATACTTGTTCAACATCAGAAAGTGTAAATGTTGTCAGTTCAAGTTTAAATGTTGTTCCAGCATTTAGTAAAAGTAGTTCGATTTCTAGTGAAACGGTAGTACCTGCTGCACCAGTTCCAGCATCACAATTTAGTGAATCATCAAGTGCACAACAATTTAGTACGGAAAGTCAGGTTCAACGAAGTAAAAAGCAAAACTCTAAAGAGATTATTCAAAGTAGTAAGAAAGAAAATCATGGAAATGAATTACCACAAACTGGCAGCGATAATGTAATCAAAGGGATATTAACATTTGCAGGTTTAACATTCATTATTATCGCAGGAATATTATTGTTAAAACGGAAAAGTAACTAAAGTTAAAAAGAAAAATACTCGTCATCAGGGTTAAGAGGTTGCGACAGAAGTCTAACCTCTTTTTATATTCTCTTAAATGGATTCTAAAACAAACAGGCATGTATGTAAGTTAGTTTTATTTCGTGATATGTTCGTTTTTTTTGACATATTCATTGTTATTCTGTCTTTATTTTGGATGGGCAAATTAATTGTCTAGATTATGATAACCATTGTACTATTTAAGTAGATAAGAATGGAGGGACTTTGATGGAAGAATGTAAGAAAATAATCATTGCAAAAGATGATTTAAAGTTCATTCAAGATAACTATGCTGGAATATATCAGTTAATGAAGAGACACTTGTCAAATTATGATGAGAAAAATGAAATTCTTGAGTTAACATCTAGTCAATATCAAGAACTGTGGAATCGATTTACTTTTGAAATTGGGAAAGCAACCAATTCACTTGGAGAAATCAATGAGGCAGGTCTTCGATTACAAAAAATATGGGATAAAGGTTAAAAATGATTTAGCTTATTACGAACGACACTCTAAAAATAGGGTGTCGTTTTTTAGTTAAAATTAACGCTAACTTGCTATCTTTATAAAAATGTGATAATTTTAATTATATTATAATATTTATATAATGAAATGGAGTAGAGAGAAATGGAATCGAAGAAAAGCGAAATTAAACTTAAACGTTCAATGTCCGCTGGTCAATTAGAAATGATTTCTCTAGGTGGTGCAATCGGTGTAGGACTGTTCATGGGATCAACATCAACTATTAAATGGACAGGTCCTTCAGTAATTTTAGCTTATGCACTTGTTGGGGTGTTATTATACATAATTATGCGAGCATTGGGCGAAATGTTATACGTTAATCCTGGAACAGGATCGTTTGCCAGTTTTGCGACTGAGTACGTTCATCCAATGGCAGGATATTTAGCAGAATGGTCCAACGTAATTGAGTATATTATCGTTGGGATGAGTGAAGTTGTGGCCGCAACGGAATATTTGAATTACTGGTGGCCAAACTTACCTGACTGGTCGGCAGGATTAGTTGTAATTTTCTTCTTAACTGCTGCAAATTTATTATCTGCAAAAACATATGGAACTTTGGAATTTTATTTTTCAATGATTAAAGTAGTCACAATTATCTTAATGATTATTTTGGGAATGCTAATTATTGTATTTGGAATTGGACATCACGGAATTCCAATTGGGTTTTCAAATTTGTGGAGTCATGGCGGCTTTTTCCCTGGTGGATTTAAAGGATTCATGTTCTCGCTTGCAATTGTAGTGGGATCATATCAAGGAATTGAGTTATTAGGAATTTCTGCAGGTGAAGCTAAGGAACCACAAAAAGCAATTGTTAAATCAGTCAAATCAGTCATTTTGAGAATTTTAATTTTCTATGTTGGTGCAATTTTTGTTATTGTAACAATCTATCCATGGAACAAATTAGGCTCAATTGGATCACCATTTGTTGAAACTTTTGCTAAAATTGGAATTACTAGCGCAGCTGGAATTATTAATTTCGTAGTATTAACAGCTGCAATGTCAGGGGCAAACTCAGGGATTTATAGTTCAAGCCGGATGTTATTTAAACTTGCACATGAGGGTGATGCTCCAAAGGGCTTGGGTAAGCTTTCTAAAAGAATGGTTCCTAATCGGGCAATTTTAGCAATTTCGTTTGGAATTTTGTTAGGATTTATTTTGAATACTGTTTTGGCAGCTTTAAATAAATCAACTGCAAACCTTTTTGTAATTATCTTTAGTTCAAGCGTTTTACCTGGAATGGTACCATGGTTTGTGATTTTACTAGCAGAGTTACATTTTAGAAAACACAATCCGCAAACTATGGAAAATCATCCGTTTAAATTACCACTTTACCCATTATCAAATTATATTGCATTGATTTCAATGTTTATAATTGTAGTCTTTATGTTTATTAATCCAGATACTCGGGTTTCAGTTTCTGTGGGTGCAATTTTATTAATCCTGTTATCAATCGTTTATATTGCACGTCATGGTCTATCAAAAAAGGCGAAATAATAATTTAACTTCTGTTTTTTAATTTAAACAGAAGTTTTTTTAATTTAGATGTTGACATTTACCATAGAGATTAATATAATATAAACTGTTGTTGATACAGATGGAGGATTACCCAAGTCTGGCTGAAGGGAACGGTCTTGAAAACCGTCAGGTGGGTCAAACCACGCAAGAGTTCGAATCTCTTATCCTCCTTATTTAGAAGGTCCATTGGAGTAGTGGTTATCTCGTCTCCCTGTCACGGAGAAGATCGTCGGTTCAAATCCGTCATGGACCGTTGTGACTTTAATTTTTAGTCATCCTCATTGAGGGTGACTTTTTTTATGCTTTAATTTTATTTAATGGTATGTTAAACTTATGAAGTTACAATACAATTCCCGATAGGATTCATAATTATTGTGAAGATGCCTTGTAACCAAATAATTTTAATTAATGGGGGAATATATAATGTCAGAAAGACGTTTATTTACTTCGGAGTCCGTTTCAGAAGGACATCCAGATAAAATTGCTGACCAAATTAGTGATGCAATTTTAGATGCTTTATTGGCCAAGGACGCGGATGCACGCGTAGCCGTTGAAACTACTGTAACAACAGGATTAGTTATAGTTGTTGGTGAAGTTTCAACTAGCGCTTATGTCGATATTCAAAAAGTTGTTAGACAAACGATTAAGGATATTGGCTATACTAATGGTAAGTATGGTTTCGATGGTGATAATTGCGCGGTCCTGGTATCAATAGATGAACAATCACCCGATATAGCTCAAGGGGTGGACGCCTCTTTGGAAACAAAGAGTGGCCAAATTGATCCTTTAGACCAAATTGGTGCTGGTGATCAGGGAATGATGTTTGGTTATGCAACCGATGAAACTCCTGAAATGATACCATTAGCAGTTGCACTTAGCCACAAGCTGATGCGTAAAATTGCTGCTTTGAGAAAGAGTAACGAATTACCTTACCTTGGACCAGATGCTAAAGCGCAGGTAACAATTGAATACGGAGAAGATAATAAACCTGAACGGGTCGATACAGTTGTGTTGTCAACACAACATGATGAGGATACTAAGTTAGACCAAATCCGGACAGATGTAATTGAAAAAGTAATTAAGACGGTTATTCCAGCTGAATTACTTGATGAAAAAACAAAATACTTTGTGAACCCAACTGGACGTTTTGTAATTGGTGGTCCTCAGGGTGATGCAGGTCTAACTGGGCGTAAGATAATTGTTGATACTTATGGTGGTGCGGCCCATCATGGTGGTGGTGCCTTTTCTGGTAAAGATGCAACTAAGGTTGACCGTTCTGCTAGCTATGCGGCTCGCTACATTGCCAAAAATATTGTTGCTGCTGGTTTAGCCAAGGAAGTTGAAGTTCAAATTGCTTATGCTATCGGAGTAGCGCAGCCCGTTTCAATCGCAGTTAATACATTTAACACTAGCGATATTGCCAACGATAAGTTAGTTGAAGCGATTAGAAAGACATTTGACTTGAGACCAGCCGGGATTATTAAGATGTTGGATTTAAAACGACCAATTTATAAACAAACGGCTACTTATGGTCACTTTGGTCGGACCGATATTGACTTACCTTGGGAAAAGACAGACAAGGTTGCTAAATTACAAGAATTATTAAAATAAGCGCCAGCACTTCTGATTAGAAGCTTGCTATTAGAGGATTCTAGGGTTTCCTAGAATCCTTTTTTATAGCTATTATAAAAAGGGAAAATTTACTTTGTTAACTTTATTACAACTTTATTACAAGTAAACGTTTTTTAAACATTTTGAAATTTAGACAGATATAATAAGAATTGAGACGATAATTTAAAATGCGAGAGTGTAGTTGACTAGATGGAGGTTTGGTGAGTATGAAAACAAGAAAAGATCGGATTTTGGCAGCTAAAAATGAACAACTAGCCAAAAATTTGAAATCAATCAAAAAGGCGACCACTTACATTGGAACCACAGTTATTATGGGGACTGCGGGTCTAGCTTTGAGTAAGACGAAAGCTGCGGCCGATACAGTAGTTCAAGCCGATGCAAGTAGCGCTAATACTACTAGTACAACTACTACGATGAGTAGTTCAAGCGCCGCTAATGCAAGTAGTACAAGCTCCTCAGTAACAACGACGACTGCGACTACGAACAATGAAGCTACAAGCTCTCAAGCAAGCTCAAGCAATAATGTGACTACTGAGAGTAGCAGTAGCCAGGCAAGTAGCGCTGTGTCGCAAGCGCCAGTTGTAGCTGCACCACGGGTCTTAGCAAGTAATTATTCAGGTTACTCCTCTAAGGTGGCTAATTTCCTTAATAACGTTGCTCCTTCTGCTCAAGCAATAGCTGCGCAAAGGGGACTGTACGCCTCAATGATGATTGCTCAAGCTGCCCTTGAAAGCGGTTGGGGAACAAGCAGTCTTTCAACCAACGCTTACAATTTATTTGGGGTAAAGTGGAATGGTTATGGCGCCTATATTAATATGCCCACCCAAGAGTTTTACGGCGGTGCTTATCACACTGTTTATGCGAAGTTTCAACGGTATTCAAGCTATGCAGAATCATTAAATGCCTACGCTAATTTAATTGTGAGTCACTTTCCAAATTCTACTAAGGCAAACGCATCGTCCTATGCAGTAGCTGCCAACAATTTACGTAATGGGGTTTATGGAACTTATGCAACTGCACCTAACTACGCTTCTAGCCTGATTAACTTAATCCAGCAGTATGATTTGACAAAATATGATACGCCAGGTAGCACTACCACTACTAGCGATAGTAATAGTGGTAATACAAGTTCTACGCCGAATAACGTGGTGGCAACAAGTTCATATACAGTTAAGGCTGGTGATACGCTGTATGCCATTGCCAGTCGTTATGGACTTTCGGTTGCTTCGCTAAAAGCGTTGAATAATTTGAGTTCTAATCTAATTTATGTAGGGCAAACTTTGAAGGTGAGTGGAACAGCTTCTACTAACCAAAGTAATCAAACTAGTAACCAAACTAGCTCGCAAACTTCAAATAATAACGGGGCTACAAGCAGCAGTAACCAAAGCGGTAGCTATACGGTTAAGGCCGGCGATTCCTTGTGGGGGATTTCGCATAAGTACGGGATGAGTATAGATAGTCTAAAGAGTTTAAACAACCTAAGCTCAAACTTCATCTACCCAGGTCAAGTGCTAAAGGTAGGTCAAAGTAATAATCAAAGTAACACGACTAGCAAGCCAAGTTCCACTCAAAGTACAAACAGCGGCAACCAAAGCGGTAGCTACACGGTTAAGGCCGGCGATTCCTTGTGGGGGATTTCGCATAAGTACGGGATGAGCATAGATAGTCTAAAGAGTTTAAATAACCTAAACTCAAACTTCATCTACCCAGGTCAAGTGCTAAAGGTAGGTCAAAGTAGTAA